>CAKRNI010000039.1 GCA_934370915.1 uncultured Lachnospiraceae bacterium | reverse complement strand
TTTACATTGCCTCGTGGCAGGTTCTTGCGATAACGTCAAGCTGCTGCTCTCTTGTCAGATCGATAAACTTAACTGCATAACCGGAAACACGGATCGTGAAGTTTGCGTACTCCGGCTTCTCCGGGTGTTCCATTGCGTCCTTCAGCTTATCAAGACCGAATACATTCACGTTGAGATGATGAGCACCCTGATCAAAATATCCGTCGAGCACATGGACAAGGTTGTTCTTTCTCTCATCCTCAGAATGTCCGAGTGCGCCCGGAGCGATCGTCTCAGTGTTGGAGATTCCGTCGAGAGCGTACTCATACGGAAGCTTTGCAACGGAGTTTAAGGAAGCGAGAAGACCGTTCTGCTCTGCACCGTAGGACGGAGTAGCGCCCGGAGCAAATGGTGTAAACGCCGCACGGCCATCCGGGAGAGCACCTGTTGCCTTACCGTAAACCACATTGGATGTGATCGTAAGGATCGAAGTAGTCGGCTCGGAATTTCTGTATGTGTGGTATTTCTTAACTTTCTTTAAGAATGTCTTTAACAGCCAAACCGCGATATCATCCGCACGGTCATCATCGTTTCCGTAACGCGGGAAATCACCCTCTGTTACGAAGCTTGTCGCCATACCGTTCTCGTCGCGGACAACCTTTACCTTTGCGTACTTGATCGCGGAGAGGGAGTCTACCACGTGGGAGAAGCCTGCGATACCGGTTGCGAAGGTACGCCGTACATCGGTATCGATGAGAGCCATCTCGGCTGCCTCATAGTAATATTTATCGTGCATATACTGGATCAGGTTCAGGATGTTTACATAGATTCCTGCCAGCCAGTCCATCATCAGGTCATACTTATGCATCACCTCGTCATAATCAAGATACTCGGAGGTGATCGGTGCGTACTCCGGACCAGCCTGCATCGGCTTTCCGTCCTTTGTCTTGTACTTCTCGTCTTTACCGCCGTTGATCGCGTAGAGCAGGCACTTCGCAAGGTTTGCGCGTGCTCCGAAGAACTGCATCTCTTTACCTGTCTGGGTAGCGGATACGCAGCAGCAGATGCTGTAGTCATCGCCCCATACCGGACGCATCACATCATCGTTCTCATACTGGATCGAGGATGTGTCAACGGAGATCTTTGCCGCGTACTTTTTGAAATTCTCCGGGAGACGGGAGGAGTAAAGGACAGTCAGGTTCGGCTCCGGGGACGGACCCATGTTCTCTAAAGTATGGAGGAAACGGAAGTCTGTCTTTGTTACCATGTGACGTCCGTCCTGGCCGAGACCTGCAACCTCCAGTGTCGCCCAAACCGGGTCACCGGAGAAGAGCTGGTTGTAGGACGGGATTCTTGCGAACTTCACCATACGGAATTTCATGGTCATATGGTCGATCAGCTCCTGTGCCTGGGACTCGGTAAGTGTTCCTTCCTCGAGGTCACGGTTTACATAAATATCGATGAAGGTGGAGATACGTCCAACGCTCATAGCTGCGCCATTCTGGGTCTTAACAGCGGCAAGATAGCCGAAATAAAGCCACTGGATCGCTTCTTTTGCGTTTGTTGCCGGACCGGAAATGTCATAGCCGTAGATCTTTGCCATTTCCTTCATGCCCTTTAAGGCACGGATCTGTTCTGCGATCTCCTCTCTCTGGCGGATGATCTCATCGTACATTGCGCCATTTCCGCAGAGATCCAGGTCTTTCTTTTTCTCCTCGATCAGGAAATCGATACCGTAAAGGGCCACACGGCGGTAGTCGCCGACGATACGTCCGCGTCCGTAGGTGTCCGGAAGACCGGTTACGATATGGCAGTGGCGGGCTGCTTTCATCTCAGGGGTGTAAGCGTCAAAGACTGCCTGGTTGTGTGTCTTGTGGTACTCGGTGAAAATCTTGTGGAACTTTTCGTTTACTTTGTATCCGTAAGTCTCGGCTGCTTCCTCAGCCATCTTGATTCCGCCGTAAGGCATGAAAGCACGCTTTAACGGCTTGTCTGTCTGGAGTCCGACGATGGTCTCGAGATCCTTTAAGTTCTCGTCGATATAGCCCGGGCCGTAGGAAGTCAGGCTGGATACGATCTCAGTCTCGCACTCTAAGACACCGCCTTTTTTGCGCTCCTCTTTCTGGAGCTCCTGAAGACGTCCCCAGAGCTTATCAGTAGCCTCGGTCGGAGCTGCGAGGAAATCCTCGGTTCCGTCATACTGGGTATAGTTATTCTGGATGAATTCGCGGACATTGACCTCATCGGTCCATTTTGCTCCCTGAAATCCTCTCCAGGCTTTTTTGAAAACATCAGCGTTTCCGTTTCGGGTATTCTGTTCAGACATGGTGGTTCCTCCTTGTTTGCATTACTATTACATATTTTTAAAAAGGGATCATTCTGAAATCTTCGGTTGTGAAGAAATGCTTCGCCATTATAACAGACCGTGACAGGAAAAAACAATACCTTAAATGAGAATCATTATCAAAATCTCTTATATGGGAAATTTTCTCTTCAGGGAGATCTCAGCTGTTACAGAATCACAGCGCGGCGCAGAATACGCCATCAGACAAAAGGGCAAAAAAACAGCCCACGGTCTGCGCTATGATTGCCCAGACGGTCGGCTTTCTTCGATCATACTTCACGTGGTTTATCCACTTATCCGTCAGTCATATGATCGGTATAAGCTATATATACCAGATGCTGTTGGGGAAGTCAAGTGGAAATAAAAGGTCGGACCAGATGTGGACTGGAAGATCCAGAAAAATTCTGTTATACTAAAAAAAGATGTTTAATCGAAACTTATCGGACTTTGGGAGAAGGGAATACATATGGATCGAAGTATTGACTATGTGATAGCGGTAGCGGAGTGCCGGAGCATTTCCCAGGCGGCGGAGATGCTTTATATCAGCCAGCCGTCATTGAGCCGCTATCTGTCAAATCTGGAAAATGAACTTGGGATAAATCTCTTTATCCGGACATTAAACGGTACAGAGTTGACGGAGGCTGGAAAGATCTACCTGGAATACGCGAAGGAGATCAAGCTGTTAAAGGCGACCATGAACTCAAAACTGAAACAGCTGAAGAAAGAGAAAAAAGACCGGATCCGGGTAGGAATGCCGTTAAATGCGGCTTCCCTGGCGGCGTTCAATGTGGCAAAAGAAGTGAAGAAAAAATATCCGAACTGTGAGCTTGAGGTCTATAACATCCTCTCAAAGGACATGGAGACTGTGCTGAGAGAGAAAAAGTATGATTTTGTCATAGGTCCGATGAAAGATTTCTCATCGGACTTTGAGTATGATCTGATCTACCGGGATGCCTACGTGCTGGTGGTGCCGGAGCGGTATGATCTCTCACGGTATGTAAATTACGATGGTGATGGGATCCTGCCGTCAGTAGAGCTGAAGAGGCTGCCGCAGATGGACTATATATTCCAGGATGAGACCACTTTTGTGCGAAAAGGGATCAACGGGATCATGAGAAGACATAAGCTCGATATCGAACCGAAACTGGTAGTGACAAGCAGTACGCTGGCGTTACAGGCCGTTGAGAATGGGATCGGCTGCTGCATTGTGGCGACGGGACATCTCGCTTATCTGAGCCGAAGCGCAAATCTCCATGTCTATCTGATCGAGGGGCAGGAACCGTCTTCCTGCGGCGTAGTCTCTCTGCACAGAAAAACATTCACAGAAGAAGAGAAATTCTGCATTGCGTCGATCAAGCGGGCACTGCTGGAAGGTGAGAAAGAAATCATAAAACGATTTGGCTCCGGGAAAACAGAGTGAGCCCATAACGCTCCCACAGGGGTATAGCTTTATGCTATACTCCTCTTTCGTTTTGGCATTGGAAAAGAACGGCAGAATCGTCTACAATGAAGACAGATGAAATATGTTGGCCAACATAAAAAGTTTAAGCACAGTCAGGATGGTACCAAAGGGCTGTGTGCCGTCTCACACAAGGAGGAATTTTTTATGAGTACGACATTGATATGGGCACTGGTCTGCCTGGTTATTTTCGTAGCTGTTCTGGCGCATCCGAAACTTCCGAACTGGATGACTTTCGTATGTATGGCGCCAGTGGTTCTGTTATCAGGAGTCATGGAAGCAAAAGATATCTACGGTGTATTAAACAGCTCCAGCCTGCACCTGATGATCATTATCTGTATGTTCTCAGGCATGATCGCCGCAACCGGTCTTGATATCATTATCGGAGACTTCGTGGACAATATGACGAGTTCCCAGACAGGAAAGAAAAAAGAAATGATGATCTTTGCCATCGTATATCTGGTATCTGGTCTGATCTCTACTGTCCTTCAGAATAGCTACGTAGCGCTGGCATTTCTTCCGGTCATGAAAAGTATCGCAAGAAAGAACAGGATCAGCCTTTCAAAATTAGTACTGTTTGTTATTTTTTCGACAACACTCGGCGGCGCGATTACCCTGATCGGTACTCCGACCAATGTATATGCAAACACAGCTCTCGAGGAAGCAGGACTTCAGTTATTCGGCATGCTGGATTTCGCATGGGTAGGTATTCCAATCTTTATCGTGGGCGGTTTATACATGGTACTGATGAATCGCTGGTGCGCTTCCTATGATGATTTCGGTGAGGAAGTAGAGGAAAAAGCTTTAACAGACAGCCAGAAGAAGAAACAGACGGTGGTCGGTATTACATTCCTCGTATTCGTTATCGCGCTTGTATTAAAATCCCTGAAAGTGATCTCCATCGATCCGAACTTTATCGGCTATGCCATGATCGCCATTGCGGTGCTGACAACCGTTGTAACACCAAAAGAAGCATTAGAATCCCTTGATTCCCAGATGATCCTGTTCTGCGCAGGCATCAACTTAATGATCGCGGTCATGAACCAGAGCGGTCTTGGAGAGGTATTTGGAAATGTGATCATCAGCATTATCGGTGAGTCCAGAAACCTGTATCTGATCACTGCAGTTTTATGTATCGGAGCTTCCATCGCAACCTCCTTCATGAACAACATGGCGTGTGCCGGAATGCTGGCACCGGTTGGAATCTCCATCGCAAACGCCATGGGCGCAAACCCGCAGGCGATCGTACTCGCAATCGCAGTCGGCGCAGGCTGCTCTTACTTAACACCGATCGCATCAGGAACAAACCAGTCCATGGTTCTGTTCACAAAGCTGAAATTCCAGGATTTCGCAAAATTCGGCTGGCCGTTACTGATTATCTCCTGGATCTTATGTATCGCGATCCTTCCTCAGGTATTCCCGTTCTTCTAAAGAGTATCTGACGGTAACTGTGAAGGTACGGAACAGTTATGACTATCAGAGGAGGCACTTATTATATGAAAACTGAACTGGTATATTCTTCTCCTTCCGCGGAAGGAATTCATCCAGAATACATCATTAATTTTTTAAATGCCTGCGAGAAGGCAGAATCCGAGATCCATGGCATCATGATCGCAAGACATGGGAAGGTGATCTTTGAGGCGTACAACACCCCGTATGCGGCAGATATTCCCCACATCATGCATTCCTTCACGAAGATCCTGACAAACACCGCGGTGGCGCTTGCCTATGATGACGGTCTGCTGGATCTTGATGATCCGGTCTTAAAATACTTTCCGGAGTATGAGGCGGATGCCAATGAATATCTGAGGTCCTGCACGATCCGGAACATGATCACCATGAGAAACGGGCAGGAGCGCTCCATCGGCGGAAACGAGTGGAGACCGCTGACGACAAGCTGGAAAGAGGCATATTTTAAAGTGCCTTTCGATAAAGAACCGGGAAAGAATTACATGTATTCCAGCGGGAACAGCTATATTCTCTCCTATATCGTCCAGAAGCTGACAGGAAAGACATGCCGGGAGCTGGTACAGGAGAGAGTGGGAAAAGAGATCGGGCTGACAGATTTCCCGTGGATGCTGAGCCCGGAAGGCGTGTGCTCCGGCGGAAATGGAGTGTCCCTCACAGCGGAGGATATGCTGCGGGTCGGACTTCTCTACTTGAATAAGGGAAAATGGAGCGGAAAACAGCTGATCTCGGAAAAGTGGATCAATTACGCTCTGGGCTATACGGATCCAATAGAACCGGTAGACGGACTCCAGTACAACTTCCACTGGGATCATGCGGGAGACATCTGGGCTGCGCGCGGCATGTTTGGCCAGACATGCGGACTCGTTCCGGTGCTTGACATGACATTTGCCATCACAGCGGCGGACAGCCAGTATATGGCGATGAAGCTGTTCCAGAAAGAAGTGATCGATCCCGTGAAGGCAGGACGCAGACCGGAAATCACAGATGAAATTTCCGAAGAGATCCTGAAGCAGAAGGGACTCCGGATGACACTGGAGGGAAAAAATATTTCCGCGAAAGAACATCGGGAACTTCCAAAGGATGTTGTCTGGACTCCGGGAGAAAATGTGGATGGAATCACGAAGATCGGGCTTCATGCGGACAGTGAAAGCCGGGTCACTTACATAATGGAGGATGCGAGAGGACACCATGAGGTAACTGCCGGCCTGGATCACTGGGTACACGGAACGACCACTATGACAGGGGCTTACCTGCATCACCAGTATGAACAGAAGGTATCGAAAATCTCTGCCATTGCGTACTGGACATCACCGGACGTGCTGATGATGGAGTGGAGATTCCCGGAGATGGCGTTCTGGGATCATGTGACGCTTACCTGGGATGGTGATGAGGTAAAAATGGACCGTTGGGTGAACATGAACTCGCAGGATGTGAGAAGACCGACGGTGGTCATGAAATAAGAAGTCAGGATATATATAAATGATATCTGCGAATAAAAGAACAGCTGCATAGCCTTGATCTGAGGTGTGCAGCTGTTGCATTTTTGTCGGATTCGGGGAGATGGTATCGGTTGACGGAAACATGTCCGGCGGAGTACAATGAAACCATACTACTTTCGGGGGAAACAGGGGGGAATTGCGGATGCTGAGAGTACTGATCGCCGACGACGAGAGCAAGGTGTGCCAGCTGATCGAGAAGCTTGTGGACTGGGACGCGCTGGGAATGGAGGTCGCGGCAGTTGCCGAGAACGGAATCGAGGCACTGGAAAAAATAAAGGAGATCCACCCGGATATCGTGATCACGGATATCCGGATGCCGGGATATGACGGGCTGGACCTGATCCGGTTGGGAAAAGAGGAAGCTCCGAAGGCAGAGTTTGTGATCATCAGCGGTTACCGCCATTTTGAATACGCGCAGATGGCGATTCGATACGGGGTAAACGCGTATCTTTTAAAGCCCATCAAAAAAGACGAGCTGACGGAGACATTAAAGCGTCTTGGCGCTCATTTCCGGGCACAGACGGAGCAGCTGAGCCAGGAGGAAAAGACCCGCCTGGCTATCAAGAGTGATGAGCGGAACTTACGGCAGGCATTCTTACAGGATCTTGTGGGGAGAAGAAATAAGGAGGTCCTGTCGCAGCCGCTTGAGAAGATCAACCAGGATTTTCATTATCGTTTTGAGCCGGGGGAGTTCTGCATCGCGGTCTTAAAGCTGGACGGACGTGTCTGCGATGAGGAGCAGAATGTCCAGTTTATGGCGGAGAAGGTGCACTCCGCGGCGGAAAAATTTCTGAATGGATTTGTGCTGGAAAAGGAGAGTACGGAGCTAAACGGATTTCACTTCTTCCTGTTAAACTATGAGGCGGAAGACCGGTTGCAGATCAGAAGACAGATGAAAGCACTGCTCTCGGAGATCCGTGTCCAGGGGGATATTTTGAAGAATCTGTCGGTGACTCTGGCGCTCGGCGAGGGTGTTGGGAGTCTCTCGGAGATCAGCAGTTCCTTAAAGAACGCCAGACTTCTCATTGAGGAACGCCTGCTTGCGGGAACCGGGAAACTGATGGAGGGAAGGATCGACAGCGGCGAGTCCTTCGCGGACAGCGAGAGCTTCGCAAAATTTAACGACCGGATTTCCCACACACTTGAGAGCCTGGATTCCTTTGCGGTGCGGGAAGAACTGATCTATTTAAAGACAAAAATGCTGGCGGCAAAGGAGATCAGCGGCCATGAGATCCTGCAGATGACAAAGGAGATCTGCAACCAGTACCTGTTCTTCATGAAAAAATACCGCTTGCCGGTGGAAGAAAATTTCATGGAAAACTTCAGCATCAGTGCCGACAACTGTGCCGATGCGGCGGAGCTTTTCGATTACATGACGAGACGGATCACAAGTTCCTACGAGAAGGCGGCGAGACTGAAAAAACAGGACGAGAACCGCCCGATCCGCCTGGTGAAAAAGTATGTGGAGGAACATTTCGGAGAGCCGCTGACGCTGGAGGAGGTGAGCCAGGTGGCGGATCTCTCACCTACCTACCTCAGCACGATCTTTAAAAAGGATACGGGAATGACATTCTTAGAATACCTCTCAAAGGTCCGCATGGACATGGCGAAGAAGCTCTTGAAGGAGACGAACGACACGGTGGCTGATATCTGCGGGAAGGTCGGCTACAGCGACGTGCGGTATTTCACGAAGTCCTTTACAAAATACGCGGGTCTAAAGCCCAAGGAATACAGAAAGCTGTACTCTTGATGGAAAAGAAACATACCGATAAAAAAAACTATCTGTCAGTCCGGATCAAATGGTGCGCACTTCTCGCGGCCGGGCTGATAGGGGCGGTCCTCGTGGAGATGTGGACTGTCTGCATTCGGGAGATGCGGCCGTTTACGATTCCGGCGGTCTTTACCGTACTTTTTGTCCTTCTGGCGGCAGCGGTCCATCGCCTGGTTCTTGTGCCGTACAGGGAGACGAGGAAGATATACGAGCAGTTTGTCATGGGATACGTCATGGAAGACCTGTTCAAGGTCCGCTATCCGTTTTCACCGGAGAGTGAGCAGGCAATTCTGCGCTTAAACGAGATCATCGACCGCAGCAACCTGATCGCGATCTCGAAAAAGCAGGCGGAGTATCTGGCACTTCAGAACCAGATCAACCCACATTTCCTTTACAATACACTGGAGGGAATCCGAAGCGAGGCGCTGGTCGCGGGGCTGGACAGCATTGCGGAGATGACGGAGGCACTGGCGACCTTCTTCCGGTACACGATCTCGAATCTGGAAAATCTTGTGACGCTGGAGGACGAGCTGGCCAATATCGAAAACTACTATTATATTCAGCAGTTCCGCTTCGGATCGAAGCTGGACTTAAAGATCCAGTATGACCGGGACCCGGACGATGAGTTTACGGAGATGGATTTCCTGCAGTGCAAGCTCCCAAAACTGACGCTGCAGCCCATCGTTGAGAACTCTATTTACCACGGAATTGAGAGAAAAATCGGAAAAGGCCACCTGGTGATCCGCATTAGTGCCAGCGAGGAACGGCTTTATATCAGGATCTCCGATGACGGACAGGGAATGACGGACTCGAAGTTAAAGGAACTGAATGAAAAACTGCGCCGCCTGGGCGACGAGACGGACGACCCGGAAAAAGACGGAGAGAAAAAGCAGACCAGAGGCGGGATTGCCGTTGTGAACGTCAATCGACGGATCAAACTGCTCTTCGGTGAGGAGTATGGCATCCATGTTTACAGCAAAGAGGGAGTCGGAACCGATGTTGTGGTAGAGCTTCCTCTTGTGCGGGAAGAAAACAGGCAGGGGGGATGGCGATGAGAAAAGAACTTCTCAGGATGTCCCATGTGAGCCTGGAGCGGGATGGGGAGCTGCTTTTAGATAACCTGGAGTTTCAGATGTTTGCCGGGGAGATCTTTGGTCTCGTGGCGAGAAACAGGAAGGGACAGAAGGAGATGGTGGACCTGATCTGCCGGAACGATCCGATCACGCTGGGATCCGTCTGGTATGACGGGAAGGTCGTAAACAGCTACTCCTACAGCAGCGGAGAGCCCAACAAGGTGGCGCTCATCGAGCAGAAGAGCCATCTCGTGCAGGGACTCAGTGTTGTGGACAACCTTTTTATCCTGCGGGAAGGCTTTAAAAAGTACTTTATCAACGAGCAGGTGATCTTCCAGCAGGCGGTGCGCTTTCTGGGAGAACAGGGGCTTAAAGTGGACCTCAATAAGCGGGTGGAGAACCTGACGGAGCTGGAGCGGTGCTTTGTGGAACTGGGAAAAGCGCTCCTGTTGGGCTGCCATCTGATCATTGTGGACAATCCGTCAAACTACTTAAGTGAGTATGAGCTTTTCGAGTTCCAGCGGATGTTAAAGAAGATCCGGAAAGAGGGAATCTCTGTCCTCTATATCGGAAATCACCATCAGGAACTCTTTAAGATCGCGGACCGGACGGCCCTCTTTTCTGACGGGTATATTTACAAGGTCTTTGAGCGGGAAGAGATGACGGATGAGAACATGGCACCGTATATTTCGGAGTGGAAGATCCTGTCGACGGAAAATGAACAGGAGAACGATGACGGAATCCTGCATTTTCACACGGTGGGGGCCGGAAATCTGAACGGGCTGAGGTTTATTTTACACCGTGGGGAGTGTGTGACGCTCCTTGATAAGGAGAATAAGATCGCCGGGGACATGATGGACCTCATGACCGGGAAAATGCGGTGTAAGTCCGGCTGGATCACGGTGGATCATGTGACTTATACGCAGAAAAAAGCGATGAATTATCTGGATGAGGGGATCGCTGTGGTTCCGGCGGACGGGGTGAACCGCCTTTTGTTTCTGGAAAAGAGTTATATGGAGAATCTGACATTTCTTCTCGACCGGAAGCTGAAGAAGAGCCTGATCCCGGGGAAGATCTATAAGAGCATCCACTCGGAGTACCGTCCGATCGCAGGTCCTGTGATCGATGCTCCCTGCGTCCGGGATATCCCGCAGGAGGACCAGTTCGCGCTGCTCTACCATAAGATGAATCTTCTCAGACCGCGGGTCATGGTCTGTATCCAGCCGCTGGCGAAAGGAGATATGTTCTGCAGAATGCGGATCTTAAATGCTCTGCGGGAGATCCAGAAGCAGGGAACGGCGATCCTTATGATCACCGCCAGTGTCTCAGATACTATGGACATTTCCGACCGTTTGCTGGTGGTGGAGCAGGGAAAAGTTGCGGCATCGTATGACAGGAGCGAGTTCAAACGTATTGTGAGATAGAGTGTTCTGGCAATGAACATTGTATGGCAGGTCTGCGCAAAGCGCTGGCAATGAACATCGTATAATAGGTCTGCGCACCCCGCTGCGCTGACCGTAAGAAAGACCAGGCTGGAAAGCAAAGCGCTGTTGTATACATCAAAACATTGTCCCCCATAACCGTAGGATTGTCCTCTGTTAGGGGGGACATTTTTCATGTAAGATGAAACTAACAGGAGGATCATATGAACGAATACATAGGGATTGATATCGGCGGAACGAAGATATCGGTGATCCGTGGGGACGCAGCAGGAAATATCCTCGAAAAGAAAAAATTCGCGACGAAAACGAAGGACGAGACCTTAAAAGAGATCTTTGAGAGTGTTTCGGAGCTCATGAATGAGCACGTAACCTCCATCGGAGTCAGCTGCGGCGGACCGTTAAACAGCAAGACGGGCGTGATCTTGGGACCGCCGAACCTGCCGGGCTGGGACGAAGTACCGATCACGGACATGCTCACAGAGACGTTTGGGATTCCGGCATATCTAAAGAATGATGCAGATGCCTGCGCAGTGGCGGAATGGAAGTTCGGAGCCGGAAAAGGCACGGAGGACATGATCTTTCTCACCTTCGGAACGGGAATCGGAGCGGGACTGATCTTAAACGGGAGACTCTATGAAGGAAGTACCGGAATGGCCGGCGAGACAGGTCATTTAAGACTCTTTGAGACAGGCCATATCGGTCACGGAAAAGCCGGATCCTTCGAGGGATATGTGAGCGGCGGCGGAATCGCCCAGTACGGAAAAGGCACTGCAAAAGAACTCGGAAAACGGGCGGCGGAAGGTGATCCTGAGGCGCTGGCACTCTGGAACGAGATTGGCGAAAACCTCGGAAAACTTCTGGCGATCCTGATCGATCTCTTTAATCCGGAGGCGATCGTCATCGGAAGCATCTACGCGCGGGCCGGGGAGTACATGAAAGCGGGCATGGAAGCAGTCATAGAAAAAGAGGCACTGCCCGGAAACGTGAGGGCCTGCAGGATCCTTCCGGCAGGACTGGGAGAAAAGATCGGAGATATCGCTGCGCTGAGTGTTGCGATGCATACGAAATAAAATCGAAAATGTGGCTGCGAACGCCGGGTGAAGGTGCAAAACAGCTGCAGAGGGAGTAAACAGAAAGCGGGGGAGAAGATGGGCGAAGTAATTGTTTCAATGAAAGACATCGTCAAGACATTCCCGGGCGTAAAAGCCCTGGATCATGTGAATTTTGAACTCCGTTCCGGTGAGGTCATGGCACTTCTCGGAGAGAACGGAGCGGGGAAATCCACACTGATGAAGATCCTGAGCGGCGTCTATACGAAGGACAGCGGGACGATGACGATCTTCGGAACGGAATATGAGAATCTGACTCCGAAACAGGCACAGGCCGTCGGCGTTGCGATCATTCATCAGGAATTAAATATGTGCCGCCATTTATCAGTTGCGGAAAACATGTTCCTCGGAAGAGAAAAGGTAAACGGGATCGTCTTAAATGACAGGGAGATGGAAGCGGAAGCGGAAAAGATCCTTGGGGACTTAAAGATCGATATCGATCCGAGACAGACCGTCGGCGATCTTCCGGTATCCAAGCAGCAGATGGTCGAGATCGCAAAAGCACTTTCGATCCACGCGAAGATCCTCATCATGGACGAGCCGACCTCATCCCTGACGGCGAAGGAGATCGACGAGCTGTTCCGGATCATCCGTCAGTTAAAGGCGGACGGATGTGGAATCGTCTATATTTCTCATCGTCTGGAGGAACTCAAGGCCATCGTTGACCGCGTAACGATCATGCGGGATGGCCAGTATATCACAGACGGAAACTTTAAGGACATGACCATGGATCAGATCATCGCGAACATGGTCGGCCGTGAGATCAAGGAACAGTTCCCGAGAGTCTCCTGCCCGAAAGGAAAGAAGGTCTTCGAGGTCAGAAACTTAAATGCCGGGCATCTCGTCCGTGACATCAACTTTTCCCTCTATGAAGGCGAGATCGTCGGATTCGCGGGACTTATGGGAGCGGGGCGCACCGAGACCACGAGAGCGATCTTCGGCGTTGACCCGAAGACTGGCGGAGAGATCTTTCTGGACGGAAAAGAGGTAAAGATCAGCTGTCCGATGGACGCCATCAAGGCCGGAATCGTTCTGGCACCGGAGGACCGCAAAAAAGACGGCCTCTGCACGAAGCTGAGCATCCGCCACAATCTGGCGCTTCCGAATCTGGATCTGATTTGCAGCAAGCTTGGTGTTATCAGTAGAAAGCAGGAAGATGACCTCTGTGAGAAAGCGGTGAAGGATCTTTTAATTAAGACCCCGACGGTGGAAGTCAATGCGGGTAACCTCTCCGGCGGAAACCAGCAGAAGGTTGTTGTCGGAAAATGGCTTGCGAGAAATTCCAGAGTCGTGATCTTCGACGAGCCGACGCGAGGCATCGACGTAGGAGCGAAGGTTGAAATCTACAACCTGATGAACCAGTTGAAGAAACAGGGGATCGCCGTTATGTTCGTTTCCTCGGAGATGCCGGAGGTCTTGGGAATCGCGGACCGTGTCATCGTGATGTGTGACGGAAGGATCACCGGTGAGGTCATGGCGAAAGAGACGACCCAGAACGAGGTACTGAAGTTCGCAACTGAGTTCGAGCAAAAGAAAGCCGTTGGATGAGGGAGGACAGGATGATGAATGAAAAAAAACAGAGCGCAGTGAAGCGGATCCTGGGAACGCGCGGAATGGGAGCGGTCATCACCGCCTTCGCAGGTCTGATCATTATTTATGTAGCATTCGGTCTTATCGACCGTAAAGTATTTGCCGGACAGAACGTTATGAACCTTTTACGATCCATGTCAAAATATCTTCTGATCGGCGTCGGACAGAGCTATCTTCTGATCACCGGAAATATCGATCTTTCCATCGGTTCCATGGTCGGAATGAGCGCCATGATCTCGGCAACCCTGATGGCGATGGGCGTAAACCCGTTCGTGGCCATGACAGTTGCAATGATATGCTGTCTGGTCACAGGCGTTGTAAACGGTATGTTAGTCGGAAAGTTTAAGCTTCCGCCGTTCATCGCGACCCTGGGTACCATGTTCGTGACACGAGGCGTTGCCTATATGGTCAATAATAACCGAAACACGGATGCCATCGCCACCGGCATCGGAAAGGAAGCAGGAGACAGGTTCCAGAACTTCTTCTATTATGGAAAGACACTTGGTGTTTACAACACCTTCTGGATCGCTCTCGTGATCTTTCTGATCTTCTTCTTCCTGCTCTCAAAGACACGCACAGGAAGACATATTTACGCCATCGGCTCCAACGTGGATGCTGCGAAATTGTCCGGTGTAAATGTTGTAAATACAACAATTAAGGCATATCTGGTAAGTGCTGTCTGCGCGTGTGTTGTTGGTTATATCCTCTGCGCACAGGCAGGAATGGGCAACATGGAAGCAGGAAACATGTACGAGATGTACGGCGTTGCGGCCGGCGTTATCGGCGGCATCTCCCCGCTCGGCGGAACAGGACTTCTGCTCGGTACATTCGCAGGAGCGGCTGTATGGCAGACACTTGAGAACGGACTGAACATGATCGGCGCACAGGTCGGCATCCAGAGACTGGTCATCGGTATCATCGTTGTATTCTCCGTACTTTTAGACGTAGTTGTACGTTCCGGTAATTTCGGAAAGAAAGCTTCCAAGTAGAAAGTCAGATATCGATGCGTCCCCGTGTGCGGGCACGCAGACTGACTGGCAGTGTTTCACACGATATTTAATTCCCGTGATCCGGGAGTTATATATAAGAAATCTTAAGGAGGATTTTTATGAAAAAGAGAGTATTGGCACTGTTAAGCTGTGCAGCCCTTGCGGCAGCCAGCATCACCGGCTGTTCCAGCCAGAAACCCGCAGAATCCGCAGCTGCGTCCGCAGAGGCAGAGTCCACAACAGGTGCACCGTCCAAAGAAGTCGGCGACTATAAGATCGCGCTGATCACCATGGACTCCATCGACCAGCACTGGGTAACCTTAAATGAGGGCGCTCAGGAAGCAGCGAAAGAGCTCGGCGTGACTGTAAGCTTTATGTCCCCGAACACGAAGGATGATGCCCAGCAGATCGAGTGCGTGAACAACGCAGTCGCAGGCGGCTATCAGGCGATCATCGTAGCGGCAAACGGCCCGGACGCGATCTCTTCCGCACTGAAGGAAGCAAAGGATGCGGGCATTAAGATCGTATACGTTGACTCCCCGGCAAACGTGGAGGCAGAGGCAACCTTCTCCACAGACAACGAGGCTGCCGGTACAACAGCAGGAAATGAGATGTTAAAAGCACTCAAGGATGCAGGCGTTACATCCGGTAAGATCGGTATCGTAAACGTAAACGCGGCAACCGATTCCACAGTTAAGAGAGAAGCTGGTTTCCGCAAGGCATTCGAAGGAACCGAATTTGAGCTTATGGAGACCCAATACGGCGAAGGCGACGCAGCGAAGTCCCAGACCATCGCTGAGAACTACATCACACAGGGCGTTGTCGGTATCTTTGGCTGCAACGAAGGTTCCACGACCGGTACCGGTAATGCCATCAAGGCATCCGGCAATACAGGCATCATCGGCGTTGGTTTCGATAAATCCGACGCGATCATGAACCTCATCAACGACGGATATCTTCTCTGCACAATGGCTCAGAACCCGGATCTCATGGGTAGAGACGGTGTTGAGGCAGCTGTCCGCGCGCTTCAGGGCGAAACCTTTGGCGGTCTTGTAACTGATACAGGTGTTTCTGTCATTAAGGCAGGCAACACTGAGGACGCAGCAGGAACAACTGACGTGACAGCAACAAAGGACTGGAAGATCGCGCTGATCACCATGGACTCCATCGACCAGCACTGGGTAACCTTAAATGAGGGCGCTCAGGCAGAGGCAAAGGCACTTGGCGTAACCGTAAGCTTCATGTCCCCGAACACAAAGGACGACGCTCAGCAGATCGAGTGCGTGAACAACGCAGTAGCAGGCGGCTATGAGGCGATCATCGTAGCGGCAAACGGTCCGGACGCAATCTCTTCCGCATTAAAGGAAGCAGCTTCCACAGGCGTGAAGATCGTGTATGTTGACTCTCCGGCAAACGTGGAGGCAGAGGCAACCTTCTCCACAGACAACGAGGCAGCCGGTAAGACTGCAGGCGATGAGATGATCAAGGCTCTCGAGGCAGCAGGCATCACATCCGGTAAGATCGGTATCGTAAACGTAAATGCAGCAACAGATTCCACCGTTAAAAGAGAAGCAGGCTTCCGTTCCGCATTCGAAGGAAAAGGCTACGAGCTTATGGAGACCCAGTACGGCGAAGGTGACGCAGCGAAGTCCCAGACCATCGCTGAGAATTATATCACACAGGGTGTTGTCGGTATCTTCGGCTGCAACGAGGGATCCACAACCGGTACCGGTAATGCCATCAAGGCATCCGGAAGCACAGGCATCATCGGCGTTGGTTTTGATAAATCCGATGCGATCATGAACCTCATCAACGATGGATATCTCCTCTGCACAATGGCTCAGAACCCGGATGTCATGGGTAAAGAGGGCGTTAAGGCAGCAGTGAGAGCGTTAGAGGGCGAAGAACTTGGCGGCGCTGT
>CAKRNI010000038.1 GCA_934370915.1 uncultured Lachnospiraceae bacterium | reverse complement strand
ACAGTACACGGGCACTCCATGCCCGCGCACTGTAACAGGATTTTGCCGATGCTTCGCATTCCGAATCGGCAAAATCCACTACCACCACTGTATTGTACGGAATTTTCAGTTCAGAAAATTCCTACCCATGAAAAGTAACCTTATTTTTTCCCATGAAAAAGCAATTTATGTATTGACATAACGGGAAATATTCGCTAAAATACAATAGTATGTTTACATTGAACTGTCCGTGTCCAGGCTTTGATGCAAAACAAACAGAGATAATTTTTTAAAATAATATGGAGGTGTACAGATTGGCTAACATCAAATCTGCAAAGAAAAGAATCGTAGTAGCAGAGACAAGAGCTGCTAGAAACAAAGCAATCAGATCCAAAGTGAAAACTTTCGTTAAGAAGGTAGAGGCTGCAATTACTGCTGGTGACAAGGCTGCTGCACAGGCTGCACTTCTTGCTGCTACAAGCGAAATCGATAAGGCTACTTCCAAGGGCGTATATCACAAGAATACCGCTTCCAGAAAAGTATCCCGTTTGGCTAAAGCTGTAAGCGCAATGGCTTAATTTATCATCGAACTGGATTATTACGCATAAATAAAAGAACCGCTGCTTCCGAGGGTGTGTCGGAAACAGCGGTTCTTTTCTATTTATACTTTCTGGCAATCAATAGCTCCACCGCCAGCCGGTCCGAAAGCCGTCCTGTCTTCACAGCTTCCTCCGACTCCACACAGAATTCCACATACGAAAGGATCTGCTCCTTCGTAAATGCCCTTGCCTGCGCCATCAGCTTTCCCGCAACAAACGGAGGAACCTTTACCTTCGATGCAATCTCACTCTTCTGCGCGCCCTTTCCCGCTAACTCCTTCACCTGCAAAAGCTGATTAAACTGCTTCGCAATCAAAAACAGGATCCTCATCGGCGGTTCCTTCAGGGTCAGAAGATCCTCATAAAGATCCATCGCCTTCCTCGTATTTCCCGTCACAATTGCCGTCACCATCTCGAAGATCCGATTGGAAACATGAACCGTTCCGACCGCCTCCACATCCTCCTTCGTGATCACCTCACGACCCATGGTATAACAGATCAGCTTCTCCAGCTCCATCCGGATATTCTCCATATCGTCCCCGGTCCGCTCCATAAAATACTCCATGATCTGGCGCGTGATCTTCTTTCCGTCCTTCGCTAAGATTCCTGCAGCCCACCGCATTAACTGGTCTGCATCCTGCTTCTTAAGCTCCGCCGCGTACCCGTTGTCCTTCACCTTCTTATAGAGCCTGTTCCTCTTGTCGACCTCACTCTCCACAAACACCATACAGGTGGACTCCGGAATCTCCGCGATATAATCAACAAGCTCCTCCGGCGCGCTGCTCTTAAAAAATCCGCTGCCGTCGATCAGGACAAGTCTCCGCTCAGCAAAAAAAGGCATGGTATCCGCGAGACTTATGATCTCCTTCACGTCCGGTCCCTTGCCCTCAAAATAATTGTAATTCATCGTATCATCCCCGGTAACCGCCTCCCGGAGACGCTTTTTATAGCTGTTCACAAGAAACGGCTCATCCCCAAACAGTAAATAGACTCTCTTAAATGTCTTATCCTTAATATCCTGATTTAATGTCTGCATAGCCGCCTCCGTGAACTGTCATATTGGTATCATTTTGAAACTTTTCTAATTTTATCAAATATACGAACACTGGTCAAGCCGCGCCTTATGCATGCCAGCAGACAACAGAAAAACGACCATATCTCAACAATATGATCGCCCCTGTACTCTCCCAATATTCTCAGCGTTTTCTCAGCACATACCCAAGTCTTTCCACATCAAAATTGATCACCTGCTCCGCCGGAAAATCCATCTCTTTCAACAATGCCATAGCATCTTCAAAATGTCCGATCTCATAGCAGATATGACTGTCCGTCCCCATGAGAACCATGGTCCCGTATTTTCTGCATGCCTCCAGAACCTTCCGGATATTCTTCGGCCCATTGATTCTCGTGGAAAGCGGATTCAGTGATCCGTTGTTGAGCTCGATGGCCGTATGATTCTCCGCTGCAGCCGCCGCAACCTCATCAGGATCAATGGGATACCGGTCATCATCCGGATGCCCGATGACTGTCACGTTCGGATTCTCTGCCGCCCCAACGAGAGCAGCTGTATTCCTCACAATTCCAAGATTCGCGATGCATGGCGTGTGAAGGCTGGCGATGATATAGTCCATTTTCGATAGGATTGGTTCCTCCACATCGATGGAACCATGTTCATCAAAAATGTTTGCCTCAATTCCGTTATAAAGGCGGATCCCGTCCACCTCCTTCGGAATCACCTTAAAATTCTGGAAGTAAATGAGCGGTGCCGTCCCCGGCATCATCCGCGCGTGCTCACTGGTTCCGAGAACTTTTAAGCCCATTTTTTTCGCCTCTTCCAGATTCTCCTTCAATGTGCTGTACGCATGTCCGCTGGCTAACGTATGCGTGTGCAGATCCATAAGTGGTCTCATTTCCATATCAGCCTGCCTTCTTTCTCAGATAGATCGTCTCACCCTCATTGTAAACCTGACCCTGACCGGTATAGACGTTGTAGACTGCGTCCCTTGTCCGGACTGCATAGTGGATCTCCCTGCCGTTGTACTGGCGGTTCACGATATCACCGCAGATCCCGTTCCCGTCACGGCTGATCTCAAACTCTTCCGGGCGCACCGGGCAGAGTCCCTTGACGAGAAATTCCTTCGCCGCCGGTTCTGTCTCAAAGACAACATCCTGATTTGCCACCTTGAACATGTTTCCAAGCCATTTTCCCTTTACAAGGTTGCACTTACTGACAAATGTCGCCGCAAACTCTGTCTGGGGATTGCAGTAGATCTCCTCCGGTGTGTCAAGCTGCTCGATCTTTCCGCTCTTCATGATCAGGATCCTGTCCGCCATGGCGAGAGCCTCGCTCTGATCGTGGGTGACATAAACGATGGTAGCTCCGGTAAGCCTGTGAATGTTCTGGATCTCCCGGCGCATGCTGATCTTAAGCTCCGCATCCAGGGCGCTGAGCGGCTCATCCATCAGAAGGATCGACGGCTTTGCCACGATGGCCCGCGCTAAAGAGACACGCTGTTTCTGACCACCGGAGAGTTCTCCCGGATACCGCTTTTCCATGGTGGAAAGTCCCACGGCCTCGATGGCCTGATCCACTGCTTTCCGCTTCTCCGCTTCTGTCATCGTACACCGTTTGCTGTTCAACGGGAACTCTACATGCTCCCGCACCGTCATATGCGGCCAGAGGGCAAAGGACTGGAATACCATGCCGAGATTTCTCTGTTCCACCGGAACATTCTCATCCGGGGAAGAAAAGATCTCCCCATCCTTTAGGATACTGCCCTCTGTGGGCGCCTCGAATCCGCCGATGATCCTCAGGAGCGTTGTCTTTCCACAACCGGACGGGCCTAAGATCGCCAAAAATTCTCCATCCTTAATCTCCAGCGAAATATCATTTAATGCTGTAAAATTTCCGAATTTCTTAGTAATATGATCAATTTTTAGACTCATGTTATTCTCATTTCTCCTCGTCATGCTTTTCTATATCCGCATTTGCCGTCAGGGATCTTCACACTCCCTGTCCGACAGCATGTTCTCCGACTTCCTCAAGACTGCTCTCCTGAACCTTCGGCCGCTTCGCGTCCTCCTCATCCTTTTTCTTCACGAGAGCTGTCAGGCTGTATACAAAGAATACGATAAAGACGATCACTGCGGACATCGCCGCAGACAGGCTGTAATCACCGCCCTGCTGCAGGTTGAAGATTGTAAGACCGATCGTCTTCGTTCCCGCGCTCGCAAGCATGGAGGACAGTGTCAGCTCCGTGAGAGACGATACAAAGATCAGAAAGGAACTGGAAAGGATCTGCTTTGCCATCACCGGGATCATGATCCTGCTCCAGATCGTTACTTTTCCGGCTCCGAACACTCTTCCCGCTTCCTCAAGCGCCGGTTCCACAGAGAGCATAGCCGTTGTGCTTCCCTTAATCTGCAAGACCACATATCTTGTGGCGTAGGCGATCATTAAGATCTTTACGGTTCCGTATACTCCCGGAACGATGGTCCAGTGGAAGATCATGGCTAATGCCAGAACGATCCCCGGAAGAGCGTATGTGAGGGATGCCGCGGACTCAAACATCCTCGCAGCCTTCGAGTTTTTCCGCACCTTCAGGTACGCCGTAGCTGTTCCCGCAACGATACAGATGATGCAGGTGACAACCGCCAACAGGATGCTGTTTATCACCGCCTGACGGACACCCGCATTCGTAAATACGAACTGGAAATTTTTGAGGGACAGATTCTCCGGGCGGAATTTTGTTCCGTAATTCTTTAAAAAAGCGCTCATGATCATGGAGATCACCGGCACCACTGTAAATCCCGCGAGGACCGTGAGACTACCCCACTCGAAAATCCGTCTCCACTTCACGGGAAGTTCATAGCGGACGGAGGTGTCTTCCCTGACGCTCTCCAGATTCGAATTCTTCCGGATCAGCCTTCCCTGAAGAAGAGTTCCTCCGATTGCGATAAAGGAAAGGACGACGGAAAGAGCTGCCGCTTTATGGAAAGAATCCGGGCCGAAGCTGATGGCTTTTTCATAAATGTAAGTACTGAGGACCGGGATCCCGGATGAGATTCCGAGGAAGGCCGGAATGCTGAAATTGTCGATGGAGGCCAGAAACGCCAGCATGCCGCCGCTGGCGATAGCCGGCATGGCCTGCACCATGGTGATCTTACGAATCGTCTGAAGCGGTGTATAGCCGGACGTCCGTCCTGCCCACTCCATATCCCGTGGAATTTTCCGGAGCATTCCCACAACAAGAAGGTATACCACCGGAATGTTGCAGATTCCCATGACAAGGATGATTCCCGGCAGCGTATAGATATCGATCACCGGAAGCCCGATATTCTTTAAGAATGTGTTTACGAGTCCTCTCTTTAAGAGCAGGCTGCTCCATGACAATGTGATAATGTAGGACGGGATGATATACGGGGCGAGAACCAGAAGCTCCAGCAACTTTTTCCTCTTGATATTCGTATAAGCATTTAAGAACGCGAAGAAGCTGCCCGCCGCCACCGCGATGACCGTCGACGCGATGGATATGATCAGCGTGTTTCGGATCGCCTTTGACGTTCTGTCCTCATGCAGCATGTCTATATAATTTTGCAGACCAAAGCCCCCGTCGGTCGTCAGACTCATCCGAAGGAGGCTTAAAATCGGCATAATGAATATAAAACACACTGTGAGGAAAAAGAGTATCCGGCCTGTAATTGTTTTAATTTTACTGGATTTCATGTTTTTTCCTCTTATTGATCTTATTCGAACATTTTAGAGAATGCTTCCTTATCGGCATCTCTTGTCTCAACCAGTGTCGGGAGATCGTAGGTCAGGTTTGTGATCTCATCGGCGCTCTTTAAGCCTTCCGGAGCCGCAACGCCTTTTCTGATCGGAGTGTAGCCGATCTCGGCTGTCGCTTTCTGTCCGTCCTCGGAGAGGATAAAGTCTACAAAGGATTCCGCTGCCGCCTCATTTTTCGTGTCTGCCGTGATTCCGATCGGCTCTGTAACACAGAGGGAACCTTCTTTCGGATATACGAATTCGATCGGTGCGCCGTCATTTTTGGAGCGGATCGCCATATAGTCTACGAGAAGTCCGAGTCCGTTCTCACCGGCAACAACTGCCTTCTGTACAGCACCGTTTCCTTTGTCGACCTTTACACCATTATCCTTTAAGCCCTGATAGAAATCCCAGCCGAGTCCTTCTGTTCTTGTGATAACGCCGAGGTTGTACGCAGCCGCTCCGGAATACAGGGGGCTCGGCATGATCAGCTCATCCTTGTAATCTGCCTTTGTGAGGTCTGCCAGGGCTTCCGGAGCATTGGAGATCAGTTCGGTGTTGACCGCAATACCTGTGGTGATGATCTTTGTTCCTGTATATGTGTGGTCCGCATCATAGAAACTCGGGTCGATCGCGGAAAGTTCCGGGGACTCATAGCTCTTCAGGATATCCTTTGCCTTTAAGGACTCAAAGGTGGCCGCGTCGGATACGAGAAGGACATCTGCGAGAACGGAGCCTGCTTCTTTCTCTGCGAGAACCTTGCTGACTACTTCCTCTGTTCCGCTTCTGAAGATCTCAACTTTTACATCCGGGCAGGATTTGTTGTATTCTTCCACTAATGCCTGAATATCTGCTTCCGGCTGGGAAGTGTAAACGGTCAGTGTACCGGACGCGTCTTTTTTATCAGCTGCTGCCTGCGCGGTGGTTTCTGCTGCTGTCGTTGTCTCTGCTGCCGTTGTCGTCTCCGCAGCTGCCGCTGTTGTCTCTGCCGGCTTAGTGTTGGAACTGCAGCCTGTAAGTGCCAGGATAGCCGCTGTTGTTAAAAGTACGTTTAATTTCTTCATTTCTTTTCTCCTTTAATGTCTGTATATAATGAATATTTTCTGCCAGTGTCCTGTACTGATCTCCCTCTTCGTATCCCTCTATGACCATCGGGAAACCGTATGCCAGTAATCTCGGGTAGATCTCCTCAAAATTAAAATCGCCGTCCGGGATTGGCGTGTGAAGTTTCGTGCCTTTCTTGTTGGTCAGATGAACCTTTGAGACACGTCCCATCCTCCGGATATTTTCAAAAAATTCGTCTTCCGTCAGGCTGTGAGCCAGATCGATGGTGTAGGTCAGCTTTCCGCTTAAGTCCCGAACGATCCCGAACATGCCCTCCGGTGTCGTCGCCATCTCCTTCGGAATGTGTTCCATGATCTCCATGGAGATATCCACGCCCCGCTCTTTCGCATACTCATAAAATTCCTGAATGCTCATATACGCCCGGTCTCTCGCCGCCTCGTCCTCTTTTAAAGTGTATCTCGGCGGATGGACCGTCACCTCATCAGCTCCCAGCTCAACGGCTAAATCCACCGATGACTTGATCTCCTCAACAGAAGCTCTGCGGACCGCATCATTTAATGCCGCGTAATTCAGATCCCAGCTCTTCGCGTGGATCACGAGATTCAGTCCCAGCTCTTTCTTTAACCTGCGGATCATCTCTAAGTCCAGCTTCTTTGTCTCCGCATGCTGCGCCCACAATTCGATGCCGTCAAAGCCATTCTCTGCTGCCGTCCTCATGAGCGTCTCCGCATCGGCGTCCCACATGAGCGTCGATGAAAAATAAAATCCTTTCATTTCTGTTTCTTTCCTCCAGACAAACAGAATTATAGAAACATGATGTAAAATTCAAAACGGACTCTTTGTAAAATCCGTGTAAACGGAAATTAAAACTTTTTCTCCCGATGTAAAGCCCTGTCAGTCTGTGTCAGGCGGCAGCATCGTCCTTACTTTCATCTTTTTTCCGTCTGTTTCGATCATAACCGCGCCGGAAATGCCCGTCTCAAGGATCTCGGAACCGATATTTCCCAGCCGTTCCTTCACTTCTTTTGCGGGATGTCCGTACCTGTTTTTTCTTCCATAAGAAAGAACGGTTATCTCCGGGGAAAGTTTTTCAAGAAAGTTCTCGCCGGAGGACGTCGCAGATCCGTGGTGACCTGCTTTTAAGACCGTCACAGGAGAAAGCACGCCGGACTCCACGAGGTTTTCTTCCCCGCCTGCCTCCATATCTCCCGTCAGCATCATGGAAAAGCGGTCATAAGTAACCCGGAACACCAGTGATTCTTCATTCCGGTCGGAAAACTCCGCTTCCCCGTCCGGGGACAGACATTCCATGTAAACGCCTTTTCCTGCGATATTTTCTATCCGGTCCCCCGCTGATGCGTAATAGACAGGGATCTCCTGTTTTTTCGCAAGCTCCGCCATCTTCCCGTAGATCTCATCGTTTCCGGCTTTCGGCATCATGAGTCCGCCAAGCCGGATCCCGGACTCCGGGTGTTCTAAAAGATACCGGATCCCATTGATATGATCCTGATCCCCGTGAGTCATAACGGCAAGATCCACATGTGTCACTCCCTGACTCCTGAGATACGGCATCAGGACCTTTTCCCCGACAGACTTTTGCTGGCTGCTGCCGCAGTCTACGAGGATCGTACGAGATGCGGAACGCAGAACGATCCCGTCGCCCTGTCCTACATCAAGGAATGTAACGGTGAGACCGGTAGGGTGGGTGGGAAACAGTAAAAGGAATGCCATAAGCCAGGCTGCGCATAATAGGACTAGGCGATGGTTTTTATCTATCAATATTCTGGTTTCCCATAAATTCGACACTGATTCTTCCGATTTTTCTTTGCACTTATGTTTCTTCTCCGGAAATTTCTCACAGAATTTTTCCGCGATTTCCGTCCCTCTCTCATACATAATGGCACCTGAGACCACAAGTCCATAGTAACATCCGATCTTCCACACCTCCGGCTGCCCTGACACCAGCTCCGATCCCGGAAGCTTCCCGATCCCATTACATACGACTTCATAGAGTTTCAAAATATAGTGTGCGCCTCCAAGCATCGCACCGCCGGCTGATGCGGATATAAAGGACAGACCAAGTCCAAGAAATCCCGACAGGACCACGTACGTCATAAGCGGGATCACAAGAAGATTTAAGAATACCCCGTAGACCGGGATTCCAAAAGAATGCCAGCAAACGACAGGGGCCGTTACCATCTGCAGCGAAAGACTGACAAAAAATGCGGACGCCGCCGCTGATATTTTTTCATTCGCAAAAAACGTTTCTCCCCGCACAGAAAAGAGCCTGCCGGGATAGACAAGAGATATCACCGCAAGGAATGAAAGCTGAAAGGATGCCTGCGTCAGCAGATACGGGTGGGTGAGCAGAAGTCCCAGCGCCGGAATACACATCGCTGTTGGAAGATCATACGTCCGACCGACAGCTGCCGCCAGAAACGAGAGCCCTGCCATGGATACCGCCCGTACCACAGATGCCCCGGATCCCACCATCATACCGTAAGCTATGAGAAATCCCCCCGCAAAGATTCCGGAGATCCAGAAGCCTGCGCCGCCTTTCCGGAACAGTTTCCAGATCCCAAGTCCTACGATGGACACATGAAGCCCGCTGATGGCCAGAAGATGGGAGATTCCGTTTTTCCGGTAAAGCTCATAGACCGCACTGTCCAGATCCTCCTTCTCCCCCAAAAGGACCGCCGACAGGATTCCGGCATCCTCCGGGAGCGCGATCAACTTTAAGCGGCCGGAAAGCTGCCTCCTGATCCGGTACAGAGCGTCCGAAACTATATGCGCCTTTCCGCCCACCCTGGCATATCCGTCCGCATAGATGATCCCCGAGATCCCCTTCGCCCTGCAATACAGCCGGTGATCAAACACCCCGGGATTCCTCGCCGGATCTGCCGCCTTTCCTTCTCCGAAGACACGGATCTTCTCTCCAACAGCAGGGAATTCCGATTCTTCATTCAGGTAACACAGAACGCTTCGTAATGTCTCCCCGTCCGCATCTTCCGCCACACAGTTTTTCAGCACAACCTCCAGTGTCCCGTCCTTCTCCTTCACTGACTGGACGATTCCCTGAAGGCTCACTCCATCCTCATGTTCCTCCCGGAAAAATTCCTCTTCCTGCCGGAAAAATGCCTGCTCAGCTCCCATCCGGAAGACTCCGGCAAGCATTCCCATGATAAAAAGAAAGACCGGCAGGATCCGCCTGTCTCTTCGGTGTGCGTACACGCACACCAAAAAGAGCAGCCAGACTGCCAGTCCAAACATCATCTGCTCTGCCGGAATCAACAGGTTCAGTGCCTCTCCAAGTACCAATCCCCCTGTCACACACAGCAAAGGTCTTTTAATCGTTTTTTCCTCCTGCGATATAATCGTAATTTCGCTCAAACACCGTGCTCAACGGGATCTGATCGCGGAACACATCGTCCTGGGATCCGTTGATGCGGATCTGCACACGGCTCACCGTGGAAAGCTCCGCAAGGGAATCCACGATGGAATAGATCGGAATATATGCCGCCACATCAAGAGCGTTGTTTAAAAATGCCGAATCAAGATTGATCGAGCAGACTGAATCATTGACAGACACATTCAAAAGCTTCACATCTGACGGGATCGTCGCATAATGCCCAAGCTCCTGAGGCCCTTCGATCAGCTGTTCCACAATGAGACGTTCCAGAGAGGTATTGCTGTTCCGCATAACCTCCCGTTTTTCCTCCACCAGCTGGTCACCGGCCTCGTTCGCAAAGTACAGCGTCAGTTCCGTCCGCTCAAAGGAGTTGACATCACGGATACTGTCCACAAAATCCGAAGCGGAAAGCAATCCCACCGGATTTCCCGCCGCGTCCGTGATCGGCTGCTCCGCGCAGTAGATGCTCAGATACTCGATATCCGGAATCTGGGTCAGAGTTTTCGTCAGCGCAGCCCGGCAAAGGATCTCCTGCACGGAATTCATCAGCGCATAATTGGCATCCGCATATAAATGCAACACATTTCCCTCGATCCGGTAAGTGATCTTTTCGATCCGCTCCGGCAGCGCCCTCTGACAATCAAGGTCCGCCGGCACATTCCCCATCCTGTCGAGAAGCTCCCGCACCAGTGCGTCCGGATCCGTTGTCTCCGTCCGGTACTCGCTTCCGACGAGCTGGATCCCGGCCGTATTTAAATAGTAGATCGTATAGGCATTTCCGCTCTGCTCCACGTCCTTTTTCCCTGCACATCCGCTCAGGACAGACAGAACCGCCAGGAGGAGGAAAAATGCCCGAAACATCTTAAATTTCTTCATCTGTTCTCCCTCCTACGGAATATAGATCAGCGGGATCCGCACCATGAAGGTACTTCCCTCGCCCTCGACACTGTCTACACGGATCGCGCCGTGATGCATCAGGACCACGCTTCTCGTGATGGCAAGTCCAAGTCCCGTACCTCCGGTCTCTCTGGATCTCGCCTTGTCTACGCGGTAAAAGCGCTCGAAGACGCGTTCCTTAAACTCCGCAGGAATACCGATTCCGGAGTCCGCCACCTTCAGGTAGAAGAATTTATGGTCAGCATCCAGTGTGACCCGGACCCATCCGTCTTCCTTGTTGTATTTGACTGCATTCTCCACCAGATTGTTCACCGCCAGAGAAAATTTCACCTCATCGATATCGGCAGAGACATCACGTTTACTCTCAAAGATCAGCTCGATATTCCGCTTTCTGGCGATCGGACGCAGACGCTTCAGTACCATCTCGATCAGTCCGTTGATCTGGACCTGACTGCAGGAAAGTCCCGCCGACGCCTTGTCCATTCGTACCAGCGTCAGAAGGTCATCAATGATCTTGCTCTCGCGGTCGATCTCGTCGGAAATATCATGCATGAATTCCTGATAAAGCTCCTTCGGCGCATCCTCCATTCCCATCAGGGAGTCCGCAAGAACCCGGATCGATGTGATCGGAGTCTTAAGCTCATGGGAGACATTGGAAACGAATTCCTGTCTCGACTGGTCCACCGCCTTTAACTTCTCCAGAGTCTTATTGATGGTCTCGGAAATCTGCTTTGTCTCCTGATACGCTTCCTCGTTGACGTCCTCGTCCAGATTACCCTCACCCACACGCCGGATCGACGCGATCAGGGTTCCAAAAGGCTTCATGATAAAGTGGACCAGAAGGATCGCAAGGATCAGAAGGATCACGAAGATCATCATCTCATACAGGGACGCCTTATCATTCAGGCTTTCCTCCAGACTGTACATGCTCTCGGTGGATGCCGTCACGATCATGACTCCGGCACTCTTTCCGGTCGTTATATTCCCCGTCTCCTGGTCAGACTCCGGGATCGGGATCGCCAGAACAAAATAATGCTTCAGGCTGTCATAACGGCTCGTACTCTCGCCCTTGAAACAGCGGATCACCTCGTCTGAGATCAGCGTCTTCCCTTCCGAGAGGGAAAACGTATCCTCAATAATCTTAAACCCCGAGTTGACGATCAGGATCCGTCCGCTGAAAATATCTGAAAGCAGCGACAGCTCCGTATCAATAGCTGCGTTATCCACCACCGAATTTGTGAAATATCCGCTTCTGGACATCTTATTGCTCAGAATCTGGCACTGGTTCTGGACGTCAATGATCCTGCGTTCCACCTGACTCTGTCTCGAGGAGCTGGCAAGGATCCTGCTCTCCACAAGAAGCGGGATCATGCTGAACAGCACCATCAGGATGATCAGGGGAACCTTGACGCTCGGCGTATGCTTCCGGTAAATTTTCCGGATCCATTCCCTAATTTTTCTCATGTTCCTCTTCCAGCTTTCTCGTTGCCGTCACAGCAAGACTGCCCGGTCCGATATGGCACGCGATGCTTAAGGAAAGCGGAGCCATGTATACATCAGCATCCGGGAAGCGTTCTTTTACTTCTTTCTGGAATTCCAGTGCGGCTTCCTCGTTGTCGGTATGGGCGATGGCAAGATGGCAGTCTTTACAGCCGCTGTCATGAAGTCTCTCATCCAGCTCTTTCTGGATCGCATTCATCATCATGGTCTTCGCCTGTTTCATCGTGCGGGCTTTTGCGAAGGAATCCAGCTTTTCTCCCAGAATGATAAGGACCGGCTTGATTCTCAAAAGTGTGCCGAGAGCCGCTGCCGCCGGTGTAATGCGGCCGCCTTTTTTCAGGTATTTTAAGGTGTCCACGGTGATAAAGATCACAGAATCAGCCGCTGTCTCCTCAAGACGCTTCCTGATCTGCGCGCCGTCCATTCCCATTGCAGCCAGCATCTGCGCATCCTTCACAGACTGGTACTGGGTCACGGAGATCCGGCGGTTGTCCACAACGAACACCTTTCCCTCGTACTCATCCTCTCCTGCCAACATCATCGCTGTGGAGCAGGATCCGGAAAGTCCGGAGGACATCGGGATATGGACGATCTGGTCATACTCCTTTAACAGCTCATCCCACATCTTCATGATGCTGTCCGGCGTCGGCTGGGAAGTGGAGATATCGGAGTTATCCTTTAATTTCCGGTAAAACTGCTCCTGTGTCAGTGTGATATCCTCGTAATACGTTTCTCCATCTATCATAAACGGCATCGGCAGAACTGTGATCCCCATCTCTTTTGCCTGAATCTGGGTGATTCCGCTGTTGCTGTCTGTTACAACTGCAATCTTCATACAAAATTGCCCCTTTCTGTTTCTCTTTCATCTGCCGCTCTTTTTACACAGGGACAGACCTTTTTTTATTTTAACCGATTTCCTATCCAAATGGAAGTACAAAACTGCCCAAACTGTGGACGAAATAGAAAAATTATGGTATGCTGAGCAGTAAGCAGGCATCTGCGAAGCAGCGCTTATTGCAGGCTGTAATATACAGGTATTATGTAACTGTGAGGTACTGAACAGTTACGGTATTATTTTATACGGGGGTACTGGTTATGCCTTATTGTCCGAAATGTGATATGGAATTTGTCGAGGGGATCAAGGTCTGCAGCGACTGCGGCGGTCCTCTCGTGGAATCAAAGGAAGTGGCGGAAGCCATAAAAAAGAAAGAACAGGAAGAACAGCTCGCTGCCATGGCACAGGAGATGGAGCCGTTTTCCGGTGAGGAATCTGAGTCCGGGCGCTCCGGGGACGATCTGTCCCAAAAAGAAGTATCCCCGGCAGCGGCGCCTGTCTACGCCTATGTCGATAAGGGGCAGCGCTATGAAGATATGAGTTCCTCCGCATCCGCGTTCTTTCTGGTCGGCGGCGTCCTTGCTGTCGGAGCGGTTCTCTGTCTCCTCGGAATCTTCCATCTCCCGATGTCCGGATTCCAGAAATATATGTTTGAGGGCGTCCTCGCCGTCCTCGCCATCGGCTGTCTTGTCGTTGCCGTTTCCTCAAAAAAACGTGCTGCCGAGTTAAAGGTGGAGGCCGATGATGAAGAACGCCAGACCCGGGAGATCATCGACTGGTTCTTAAAAAATTATTCCGCAAAAGAATTAGATGAACAGCTTTTGATGGAGGATCCTGATCTTTCCGGAGAGGAGCTGAGTCTCAAACGCTTCGAACTGATTCAGGATTTTCTTATTACCGGCCGCGATATCCCGGATCAGTCCTATGCGGATTCACTCTGTGAGACGCTGTATGCGAAGCTGTATGATCAGGAATGATCCGTACCTGTGTACAAAGCTCCTGATCCGGAATACTTACAGAATGAAAAGGACTGTCCGGATGATGGGATTCCCCTCATCATCCGGACGGTCCTTTTCGTCTGTTTTATTCGAATTTTACGATCTCTTTTTTCAATCTCATCATGATTTTCTTCTCCAGCCTCGAAATATAAGACTGTGAGATCCCCATAAGATCTGCGACCTCTTTCTGTGTCATCTCCTCCCCGTCCTGTCGTTTCAGACCGTAGCGCAGTTCCACAATCTTCCGCTCCCTTGGGCTTAAGCGGCTCACCGCGTTCTTCAGAAGGTCTTTCTCCACCTCATCTTCCATATCCTTATAGATCACATCCTCCTCCGTCCCAAGAATATCCGACAGAAGAAGTTCATTCCCATCCCAGTCTACATTTAACGGTTCATCGATAGAGACTTCCAGCTTCATCTTGCTGGTCCTTCGAAGGTACATCAGGATCTCATTCTCAATACATCTGGACGCGTATGTCGCCAGCTTAATATTTTTCGTCGGATTGAAGGTGTTTATAGCCTTGATGAGCCCAATCGTTCCGATGGAGATCAGATCTTCCACCCCGACGCTCGTATTGTCAAATTTCTTTGCTATGTAAACCACCAGTCGGAGATTGTGTTCGATCAGCTCTGCCTTTGCCTCTTTCTCCTCCTCTGTTCCGAACTTATTTAACGCCTCGGTCTCCTCTTTTAAGGATAAGGGTGCCGGAAGAATATCCGCGCCACCGATATAGTGGATCTCTCCCCGTTCCGGGCGGATCATCGTGCGGAATCCCATCACCTTTTTTAAACGAAACCGATTTGGCATAGAAATTCTCATAATCATACTCATTTTCTCCTTTTCATAACTGTCTGCCGCCTTCACAGTTATCTTTTCACACATCGTCATTCATCCTTCACGGCAATCCCCTTATTGCCGCAATTCCATTTTGCACCAACCACCAGACACTCCGGCAGGATCATAGTAAAATCTTTCCCATGAAACAGAGGTTCCTTTGAAACCGCCACAACGGGCCGGTCGATCTTTACACTCCCGCACTCTTCAGACATGATCTCCATCCTGTCAAATAGGATCCCCGGCAGGACTCCGCTTTCTGTCCCGACTGCCCGGTATGGGATCATAAGAACCCCCACCGGCTCATCTTCAAAGAATTTTACGTCAGAAGCCGCGATCAGGCTGACCGGCTTTCCCGTCACCGGTTCCATAAGGCGGTTTCCGGAGTCCACCATCGCAGTATACTCCTTCGATTTTTCATTCAGGAAAAGCCGGACCTGATACCGCGTTTCCCCAATTATCGGTCTCTTCACAAGAGCCGCCGCAAAAAGGCGGACTCCCATGCAGAAGCATCCCATAAAGATCAGGCTTTTCCATCCGGTAAGAAAGAATCGTTCCCTTAAAATTGCAAGACCGCTCTGCAGGATCCCTGCGGATAAAACAAGGACTCCAAGCTCTTTACCGCGGGATGTAAAAACTTTGGCCAGAAAATCCCGGCTGTTCGCAAAATTGCTCCGCTTCTTTGGAAAAGCGATCTGTGCCATAAAAAGACCGGTCACCAGAAGTTTTCCGGTTTCTAGGATCCAGAAGGTGGCTGGACTCCTCGCCGCGATCCCCGTCAGACATCCCGGAATCACTTCGGAAACGATCACGGAAACCTTCCCAGTAACTTCCAGATAAAGGATCACGGTACTACAGATCCCCCCGGCGATTCCGGCCGCCAGAAGTCTTAAAAACGCCGTCCGCTTTCTCATAAGCGATGCCGCCAGCCATACAATCAAAACGTCCCGGTACGCTTCCTCCAGGAAAAAGAGATCGGCGTACCACTCATATTCCACCGGAATTCCCCCTTTCCAGTCTCCATCTCTGATGTTTCCCAGTTACGGGCAAAAATCCATTCCGGACCTGCTGAATCGTTACTCACATAGTATATCCGCTCTTTCTTTCGGAATTTGTCAAAGAAGGGACACGAAACAGGAAAACATATCGGGGCGTTTTAACAGGATTCCCTCTGTTTTTTTATAAAAGTAAGAGATTTCCGCAGACATTTGCGGAATGCAGAAAAAAGAAGAGAATAAAAGCAGATCCGGATAGGTTCTGTCGTGATCTGCGAAAATAAAAAGATCCGGAAGAAATTTCTCTCTTCCAGACCTTTTATATGTTCATAAATTAAATTTCAAACGGCTTGTCCGCCCTCAGGATCTTATCTGCGGTTCTTTAAGAAATCCGGGATATTGATCTGAGTCTCACCGCGCTGTGCCGGACGGTATACCGGCGCGTTTCCTGTCGGAATGCTGTACTTCGGTGCGGACTCTGTTGTTGCTGCTGCCTCAGACGGGGCCTTTACAGCCGGAGCAGTTCTCTGGATCGGAGTCTGCTGAGCCGGAACCTTTGTCTTATAATTTGTAAAGTCCTTCATTGCACGCTCAACCGGTGTATTTGCACCATGCGCATCAAGACCTGTAGCGATTACAGTGATCGTTACCTCATCCTCCGCGTTCTCATCATACATAGCGCCGAAGATGATATTCGCATCATCACCTGCAAGCTCCTGAACATAGCCGGCAGCCTCGTTTGCCTCGATCAGGCTGATATCGCCGGAAATGTTGATGATAAC
>CAKRNI010000037.1 GCA_934370915.1 uncultured Lachnospiraceae bacterium | reverse complement strand
CCTTTTACATCAACGCCCTCGTAGAGCTGCTGGGCGAGACGCATGGTCTTCTGGGTGGAGAAGTTCAACGCCTTGGATGCCTCCTGCTGCAGGGTACTCGTCGTAAACGGAAGCGGAGGTTTCTTTGTCCGCTCTCCATTTTTAATATCCGTCACAATAAATTTCTGTCCCTTTAAGGACTCTAACAGGGCATCAAGCTCCGCCCTGCTCCTGATCTCTGTCTTTCCGTCTTTGTCGTTATGGAAATGTGCCGCTGCCGGTTTCTTTGAACCCGGTGCTTTTAACATTGCGTCAAGACTCCAGTATTCCTCCGGGATAAACGCGGAGATCTCCTCTTCCCTGTCGCAGATCATGCGGAGGGCAGCGGACTGGACACGGCCGGCACTTAAGCCCCTTTTCACCTTTTCCCATAAGATTGGGCTGATCTTATAACCCACGATACGGTCTAAGATACGTCTCGTCTGCTGGGCGTCCACCAGATTCATATCGATATCGCGAGGCGCCTTTAAGGACGCTTTTACCGCGTTTTTCGTGATCTCATTGAAACTGATCCTGTATACTTTTTTATCCTTTACCTCATCTAACTTCAGCGCTTTCATCAAATGCCAGGAAATCGCTTCTCCCTCACGGTCAGGGTCGGTCGCGAGATAAATTTTATCTGCTTTTTTTACTTCTTTCCGGAGCTTTGCAAGGATATCACCCTTGCCCCGGATCGTAATATATTTTGGTTCGTAGTCATTTTCCACATCAATTCCGAGCTGGCTCTTCGGAAGATCTCTCACGTGTCCGTTGGACGCGTCAACCTCATAGGTGCTTCCCAGGAATTTTTTAATTGTTTTAACCTTTGCAGGAGACTCCACAATCACAAGACTGTTCGCCATACTTTTCACATCCTTCTGCAATCATTCCGCTTTTTTATAATATTGATTCCCGGTTCCAAAAATAAGTCCTGCAAGCTCCAGCTTTAAAAGGGCTTCCATACATTCCGGCATCGAAAGTCCGCAGATCGCTGCAACTTCCTCCAGATGTCTGGGGCGCGAATCAACCGAAGCATACACCAAATTTTCGTTCTTGGCAAGCCTATTTTGCGAAAATTTATGAATCGTTAATTTTCTTTCGTACTTTAATCCAAGATATTCCAATACATCCGAAGGCTGCAAAAGCATGTTCGCACCGCCCTGGATCAGGCGGTTGCAGCCACCGCTTAAGGGATCATTCGCCCTTCCCGGCAAAGCAAAAACCTCTTTTCCCTGCTCCAGAGCGAAGTCCGCTGTGATCAGGGATCCGCTCTTCTCCCTCGCTTCTATTATAATGACCGCGTCGGAGAGGGCACTGATGATCCGGTTTCTCATTGGAAAATTCATGGCGGCAGGACGGGTCCCCGGAACGAATTCTGAGAGAATTCCGCCATTTTCCTCCATGGCCTCAAAAATCCTGTAATTTTCTCTCGGGTAGCAGACGTTTACCCCGCAGCCTAAGACCGCATAGGTGGGTTTTCCGCGTTCAAGGGCACCTCTGTGGGCAAAGCCGTCCACACCGGCTGCCATGCCGCTGATGATGTTGACCCCGGCGTTTGCGAGTTCTCCGGCGTAAAAGCCTGCTGCCTCCTTTCCGTACTCCGTGCAGGCTCTGGCTCCCACGATGGCCACCGCAGGGACTTCGTCTTCCGGAAGAGTACCTTTTACGAAGAGTGCCGCCGGACGGTCTTTATATGGAAGAAACCGGGCCGGATAATCCGGATCACATTCTGCGACGAAACGGATCTTTTTCGAGTCAAGTCCGGCAAACTCCCTTCGCCATGCAGATTCCCGCTCCCTCGACTGCAGGAAAACTTCCGCGCGTCTTTCCGTGAGGATGCCTGATTTCTGTATCTCTGATCCCTTTGCCGTCCATGCGGACAGATAGGTTCCGAATGTTTCTTTTAAGTTTCCAATCGTTACGCTTCCAAAGCCCGGGACGTGGCAGAGACAGTAGAGTGCCTCGCGGTCAGTCAGTTTGCTGCTTGTCATAATATCCTCTTCTCCTTTTTAGTTTCTCCAGAATTTATCACGGCTCTTCACATAAGACACGGCCTCACAGAGATCTGAAAGCCGGATCTCCTCCTCTCCTGCGAGATCTGCTGTTGTCCTTGCCACTTTCAGGATCCTGTCATGCATTCTTGCTGAGAGATCCAGTTTTTCGAAAATTTCTTTCATGAACGCTTCCTCTTCCCGTCCGAGTCTGCAGAATTCCCGGATATGGCGTCCTGACATTTCGCCATTGCAGCGGATATTTTCGTCCGCAAAACGTTCTCTCTGGATCTTTCCTGCCTGTTCCACCCGGCTCCGGATCTCACTGGAGGATTCATTTTTTCCGCTGCTTCTGATATCTCCATAGCTAACCGGTGATGCCTCCACACAGATATCGATTCTGTCCAACATCGGCCCTGATACCTTCTGCAGATACCTTGCGATCTGTCCATCTGTGCAGTAGCAGCGGGATCTGTCCGGGAAATGGCCGCATGGACATGGATTCATAGCTGCCACAAGCTGGAAATTCGCCGGATAAGTCACAGAAGCTTCCACCCTCGAGACTGTCACCTTCCGCTCCTCTAACGGCTGTCTCAGGGTCTCCAAAGCGGCTCTGGAGAACTCCGGGAACTCATCCAGAAACAGGATCCCGCCGGTAGCCAGCGATATTTCTCCCGGCTTTGGTCTCCTTCCTCCTCCGGTCAGAGCCTGCACGGATACCGTGTGGTGCGGCGCACGAAACGGCCTGATCTTTATCAACGGCTCTTTCTCCGTCAAAAGTCCGCTCACACTGTAAATTTTCGAAATCTCAATGCTCTCTGCGATATCAATCCCCGGCATGATCGTCGGCATCCGCTTCGCGAGCATGGTTTTCCCCGCTCCGGCAGGTCCGACGACCAGAAGATTATGTCTTCCCGCCGCTGCCACCTCCGCCGCCCGTCTAAGCAGTGTCTGTCCGGACAGCTCCGCAAAATCCACCTCATATTGATTCATAACGCTCTGCAATTCTTCTATGTCCACGGCTGATTCTGGCTGCATAGGCATTTTTCCGGAAAGCATGTCCAGAAGCTGCTTCAGATCCCGGACACCGTACAGTGCGATCCCGCCAATCACAGATGCCTCTTTTACATTCTCCACAGGTAAAAATACCCGCCTGAAACCACTTTCCTGTGCCTGCGCGGTAAGTGCCATAACACCCGGAATCCCCCGCACAGCTCCGTCCAGTCCGAGTTCTCCAAAAAAGGCCGCGTCCTCCAGCCCCTTCGCCGAAAATCCGCCGTAGGCAGACAAAATCGCAGCGGCGATGGCGAGATCAAAGCCTGTTCCTTCCTTTCTGAAGTCTGCCGGAGAAAGATTGATCGTGATCTTTTTCGGCGGCAGGGAAAGTCCTAAATTTCTGATCGCAGTTCTCACCCGGTCTCCACCTTCCCGGACCTCCGAGGCGAGATATCCCACCAGGATCAGACCGGGAAGTCCGTCACTGACGTCCGCCTCCACGGCCACGTTTTTCCCCTCCATGCCGCGGAGACATATGCTGTTGATTTTACTGAACAAAAAGACTCCTTTCCAACATTTTCAAGATGTTTTGCTTTGCTGGTTTTTCAGAATTGTTTTTGACAGGTGAATGTTCACCAGAATTGATCGTATAGATATTGTTAAGAATATTTCAGAAAGAAAAAATCCATCGGTGCAGCCGGTCTGAGATGGTATTTCGCCCGCAGCCGTGAAGATGCTGAACCGATGTGAATGTTGATCTTATAGGCAGACTGACGCGCCGGTCAGCCCTGTCAGTCTGCCTCTTTTTAATGATTGTTTTCGTGTTCCTCGATCCACTCCAGAATATCCCCCGATACCTGTTCGCGATTGAGTTCGTTTAAGAGTTCATGCCTTGCGTCCTCGTAAAAGCCGATGGAAAGATCCTCCGCTCCAGCCTGATCATAGCGGTCATAAACCCGCCGCACACCTTTTGTCTCCTCTCCCACCGGATCTTTGCTTCCGGAAAGGATCAGGATCGGGAGGTCGGTGCGCATTTTCCCTGATTTTTCCAGTTTTGAGGTCTTTAAGATCACCTCAAAGAAATCCCGGTACGCACCTGCTGTGAAAATAAAATCTGTCAACGGATCTTCCCCGAAGGCACGGTCTCTCTTTTCGTCTCGGGACAGCCAGTCATATGGCGTTTTTGTCGGTTTGAATTTCCGGTTATAGTTTCCGAGGGAGAGGTTATAAAGCATCTTACTCCTGTACCTCGTTCCTTTCTGCTTACAGACAGCGTCCGCCAACAGATATCCGAACCGGACTTCAGCGTCCTTCGGCGCTCCTGTTCCAAGTAAAATCACGCCGTCGATTCCATCCTTATAGACCGTCAGATACCGCCTTGCAAAGAACGATCCCATACTGTGTCCCAAAAGGAAAAGCGGCACACCCGGATATTTTCTCTGGGCATGGACCGTCACGCGGCGCATATCACGGATCACGGAGACAGCGCCCGCATGGTCCCCAAAATATCCCCGGTCTTCCTCCGCCGCCGCTGTTTTTCCGTGCCCCAGATGATCATTCCCCAGAACATAGATTCCATGCCCTGCAAGGAATTCCGCAAATTCACGATATCGCCCCACATGTTCCATCATTCCGTGGGCGATCTGAACGACGGCTTTTACCTCACCGTCCGGAATCCACTCCACACAGTGGAGATTCGCCAGACCGCTGCTCGATGGTATATAAAGTTCATGGATCTCCATAATTCCCGCCTCCTGTGTTTCAAAAGCATACCAATAGTATAACACGCGGATAAGGCTTTCCATAGGAAACGTCTGTTAAAATTTCATAAACTTTATATAAAAAGGCACTCTCGCACCCGCAGAGATCTTCTGGTTTTCTGATCAGTCTTTCTTCATCAGCTTCACCATAACAGCCTTCTGCGCATGCAGGCGGTTCTCTGCCTCATTGAAGATCTCGTCAGCATGTTCCTCGAAGACTTCCTCGGTGATCTCCTGTCCGCGGTATGCCGGGAGGCAGTGCTGGACCATAGCGCCCGCGTTTGCGGCTGCGAGGAGCTGTTTGTTGATCTGGTAGTCCTTGAAGATTTTCTTTCTCTCCTCTTTCTCCGCTTCCTCTCCCATCGAAGTCCATGTATCCGTGATCAGAATATCCGCACCGGATGCCGCCATAAACGGATCTGTCTCCAGTGCAAATTTATCGCCGTAGCCCTTCGTGAACTCAAGGACAGCCCCGTCCGGCTTGTATCCGTCCGGTGTCGCGACAGCTACATTCATGCCGACCTTCAAGCCGCCGACAATCAGGGAGTTTGCCATGTTGTTGCCGTCGCCGATAAAGCACATCTTGAGTCCTGAGAAGCTTCCGAACTTCTCACGGATCGTCATGAGGTCCGCGAGAACCTGACACGGATGGCAGAAATCTGTCAGACCGTTGATGACCGGGATGGAGCCGAACTTTGCGAGATCCTCCACTTCCTTCTGCTCAAAGGTCCGGATCATGATACCGTCGAGGTATCTGGACAGCACGCGGGCAGTATCCTGAACCGGCTCACCGCGGCCGATCTGTAAGTCTCTGGAGGACAGAAACAGGGCATGTCCGCCCAGCTGATACATTCCTGTCTCGAAGGAAACCCTCGTTCTTGTGGAGGATTTCTGGAAGATCATTCCGAGAGTCTGACCCTTTAAGAGCTCGTGCGGAATGTTGTGCTTTCTTTCATATTTTAACTGGTCTGCCAGATCCAGAATTCCAATGATCTCCTCTGTACTGAGATCCAGTAATTTTAATAAGTTCTTCATGATTCAAATACCCCTTTCATGGCCTCAAGTGCCTGATCGATCTCTTCATATGTGATCACAAGAGGCGGCAACAGACGGATCGCATCCGTTCCGGCCGTCAGGACGAGAACGCCCTGTTCCATAAGCTTTGCAACATATCCGGCGCGTTTTTCGGGATCCACGATGATACCGAGCATGAGTCCCATACCGCGGACATTCTTCACGGCCGGTGAATGAAATCCCAAGACTTTTTCTTTGATGTAAGTGCCCTTTTCCTCAACTTCCTTTAAGAATTCCGGCTTCAGCACCGTGTCAAGGACTACATTCGCAGATGCCGCACTCACCGGGTTTCCGCCGAAGGTGGAGCCGTGGGTTCCAGGTCCCATAACATCTGCGCAGGACTTCGCAGCCAGCACGCCGCCGATGGGCAGACCGCCGCCGAGGCCTTTCGCCATAGTCACGATATCCGGGGCAATTCCGTACTGCTCGTAGGCGAAGAGGCTGCCGCATCTTCCGATGCCGGTCTGAACCTCATCCACGATGAGCAGGATGTCGTTCTCCTTACAGAATTTCGCGACGCCCTGAACAAATTCCTTATCGAGCGGCAGAACGCCGCCTTCGCCCTGGATCATCTCCATCATGACTGCACAACAGGTCTTGTCTGCCTTCGCGGTCACATCCGCCAGATCATTTGCCTTCGCGTAGGCGAAGCCTTCCGTGAACGGGAAGAAGTACTGGTGGAACTTTTCCTGTCCTGTAGCCTTTAATGTGGTGACGGTTCTTCCGTGGAAGGACTGGATCAGTGTCACGATGGTGTTTCTTCCCTCGCCGTATTTATCGAAGGAATATTTTCTCGCGAGCTTGATGGCGCCCTCATTTGCCTCCGCACCGGAGTTTGCAAAGAAGATTTTTCCCATCCCTGTGGCTGTCACGAGCTTCTCTGCGGCGCTCACCATGGGCTCCGTGTAATAGAGGTTGGAAGCGTGCATAAGCTTTTCCGCCTGTTTCGTCACGGCATTTACGATCGCCGGATTTCCGTGGCCTAAGCTGTTTACTCCGATTCCCGATGTCAGGTCCACGTACTGTTTTCCGTCCGCATCCCAGAGCGTCGCTCCTTTTCCGTGGTCAAGGACGATGTCAAAACGTCCGTATGTATGCATGATATATTCTGAATCTTTTTTCTTGATCTCTTCCGCTGTCATATCGTACCTCCTGTGGCAACTGATTTGGCAGATCCACGCTTTTTCCTGCAGTTTCTTTCAAAAAAACGTGTACTCTGGCACATTCCGCTTCGGATGCGGTTTCTTACAGGAATCTGCATCTTCGCATGGATCTGCGTCTGCCTTTTATGAAAACATGGTTCCTACACCTTCATTTGTAAGCAGCTCGATTAAGATCGAGTGCGGCACACGGCCATCCTGAATGTTCGCGCGCTCCACGCCCTGACGGACACACTCCACGCAACAGTTGACCTTCGGGATCATGCCGCCCTTGATGATGCCTTCTTTGACAAGGGACGGAACCTCCGAAACCTTCAGGCGCTTGATCAGCGTGGATTCATCGGAAGGATCTCTCAAAAGTCCTCTTACGTCCGTGAGCATGATCAGCTTTTTCGCTTTCAACGCGATGGCAAGCTTCTCAGCTGCCGTATCCGCGTTGATGTTGTAGTTGCAGGTATCGTCAATCCCTACGGCAACACAGGTAACTACCGGGATATAGCCTTTTTCCAGCATATCAAGGACGATCTGCGGGTTTGTCTTAACGATGTCACCCACATAGCCGTATTCTGTTCCGTCCGGATCGTTCAATTTGACTGCCTCAAACAGACCGCCGTCCATTCCGCTTATTCCAACGCCCTTTCCTCCGGCATTTTTTAAGAGGGTTACCAGATTTTTATTGAGCTTTCCGCAGAGGACCATCTGGACCGCTTCCATCGTCTCTTTGTCTGTGTAGCGAAGACCCTTAATGAATTTGGACTCTTTTCCGGTCTTCTTTAAAAGTTCCCCGATCTCCGGGCCACCGCCATGGACGAGAACAACCTTCACGCCCACGAGATTTAAGAGAACGATGTCGCGGATGACCGCCTGCTTTAAATCCTCATTGATCATGGCGTTTCCGCCGTACTTTACAACTACGATCTTTCCATTATATTCCTGAAGATACGGAAGCGCCTCCACAAGGACGCCCGCTCTTGTCTCCGGTTTCAGATTTTCCATAAATTTTTCTCCTTCATTTCAGATTACACCCAATAGAATCAGGTGTTCGACTTGAATTATAAGTTCAGTCCCGCTGTCTCCTCAAATCCTAACATCAGATTCATATTCTCCACCGCCGCACCTGACGCGCCTTTTCCGAGATTGTCAAACAGCGCCGTGATGATCGTCTGATCCTCATGTCCGTTGATGACCAGTTCCATGCTGTCCTTTCCCGCCATGGTTCCGGCAGCGATCATCGGATCCTCATATCCGAACGGATGGACTTTTACGACCTTTTTTCCGTCGTAGTGGGCAGCCAGCGCCTCGTGGATATCTTTCGCTGTGGGATTTCCCTTTAACATGGAATTCTGCAGCATGACGGTAACAGCCATTCCTTTATAATAGTCATCCACGATCGGGCAGAACACCGGAGGAACATCAAGTCCGCAGATCTTCTGCATCTCCGGGAGATGCTTGTGCTTCAGGCTCAGGCCGTAGATTCTCGGTGTGCTGTAGAGCTCCGGTTTCTCCGGGGATTCGTACTCCGCGATCATCTTCTTTCCGCCTCCGGAGTATCCGGTGAGGGAAAATACAGTGAGGGGCGTCTCCTTCGGGATCATTCCAGACGCCACAAGCGGATAGACCGGGATCACGAATCCTGACGCATGGCAGCCCGGATTTGCTGTGAATTTTGCATGAACGACTGCATCTTTATGCATATCGGAAAGCTCCGGAATCCCGTATGCCCAGCCGGGCGCTGTACGGTGTGCCGTGGACGCATCGATGATTTTCGCGGAATCTTTCTCCACAAAACTCACCGCTTCCTTCGCCGCCGCATCCGGCAGGCAGAGGAAGGTGATATCCGCCGCGTTGATGAGTTTCTTTCTCTCATCCGGGTCTTTCCTCTTTGTTTCATCAATTAACAGGAGTTCAATGTCGTCTCTTGATGCAAGTCTGTCGTAGATCTGGAGTCCCGTGGTTCCTTCTTTTCCGTCAATGTATACCTTTGGCTTCATAATTGTTCTCCTCTCGCTCATAGATTGTTCTGGATTCCAGGTTCGTCTCCCATCCGCCGTGAATTTGTGGGGTGTGTTGCTGTTTGCGCAGGGCGTGGACAGTAACCGGGGGTGCGGATGGAGACCGTGAATACTTTTTGAATAATTTTGCATAATTATAACTCTATATGTATAATTATGCAAGTATTTTTTGTATAAATTTCAAAAAGCACTTACCACCATCTGAGGCAAGTGCTTTTATATCATTACAATCTTTTATTTTTGTCCGGCGAAATGTATCACAGGGTCTTTCCGGCGGGCTCATAAAACGCCTCCCGCATATGACCCACCGCCCGCTTTTCAATTCTCGACACATAGGACCGGGATATCCCGAGCTGTTCCGCGATCTCCCGCTGCGTGTGTTCCTTCGTTCCAAACAATCCATATCTCATGCGGATCACGGTCTGCTCCATCACCGTGAGATTCTCCCGATACGCCTCGTAGAGGATCTTCACGTCCTGCCTGATGATCACGGTCTCAAGAACTTCCCGGTCCCCCGCCTCCAGAATATCTAAGAGGCTCACGGTCTCCCCGTCTTTATCCGTACCGATGGGATCGTAGATGGAAACTTCTCTGGAAAACTTCTTTCCGGTCCGGAACATCATCAGGATCTCATTTGCTATCCTCTCCCCAAGGCGTTTTTGATGCACTGAGGGGATTAGTTTTTCCCAAGCAGTCATCCTCCATATCGTCATCATCATAATTCACATCGGAGAAGTCTACCAATTCCTCTGCTTCGTCATCATCTTCGGTATTTCCAGATGCAACAGCAGCAATTTCCGGATACTCGATTTCATCATCTTTGACACCAAACAGAATCACATGAGCGTTGACGCCATCCCATACCACCTTACGCACAATGGTACGAATGGCAGCACGTTTCTGTTCAACAGTCATTTCATCAATACCATCTTTGAAGATAGTCAACAACTGGCGTAACAAATCAAATTCAATATCGCTAAGAGCGTGCTGTGAAGTCAGACCCTCCAGTTCCTGAATACGCTGTTCGAGAGATTGGTACTCTTGATTCAGCTGCTCAATTCGTTTGGTTACATGAGCTTTGGCAGGACTGTCCCCCATATCTACAAGGGAGTCTACCAGAGAATCGATTTTTTTCTCTGTTTCTGCCTTTTCCTTTCGCATATCATCCAATCGCTGTGCGTAGTCCATGCGATTGCCGGTATAAAATCTGCGGCTCTGTTCCAACTGTGCAATAAAAGTATCTTTATCCTCTGAAAGCATTTTAATCTGCTCGATTACAGCCATATCCAATGTATTGCCATTTGCATTTTTACTGTTGCACACAGAACGCTGGCTACGCTCCTTCATTTTGCAAACATAGGTGTAAATCACCTTGCCATCCGCAGTTTTACGCTTGCTCATTTTGGGATACATACGCTCACCACAGCTACAGAATAACAAACCGGTAAGAAGTGCCTCATTACTGCGTGGTTTTCTAAAGGATTTGGATTTATTGCGTTCCAGAGACTCTTGAATTTGAACCCACACTTTACCCGGAATCAGTCCTGGGTGCTTGCCAACGGATACAATCCATTCACTTGCAGGAAGATACTTTGTAGCTCTGCCTTTTTCTTGATCGGTGCGGTTGTATGCCATGATACCATGCTTGTTGTCAAAGGCATCTTTTTCCGAGAACAGATCCGTTTCATTTTGAATGAAGAAATTGTAGGCATCTTCGTCTGCAATCATATATACTGGATTCTGCAAAATAGCTTTGATGGAAAAACGGGTAAAGTAATTATTGTTCTTTGTTTTAATTCCTTGTTTGATCAAAGCAGCTTCGGTCAAGGTCAGAGAATCCGTTTCTATATATAAGTCGTAAATCATTCTGACAATATCAGCTTCTTCAGGAATCAGTTTCAGCTTGCAGGCTTTTTTAGACTTACCATCAATAGTAATACTCTTAACTGCTTCAGAAGCATAACCGGTAGGTGTCGTGCCACCAAGCCATCGTCCTGTTTTTGCCAGTTCGTGCATATTGTCACGGATACGCTCCGCAATGGTTTCACGCTCCAACTGAGAAAAAACAGATGCAATGTACATCATAGCTCGTCCCATAGGAGTGCTTGTATCGAACTGCTCTTTAATAGAAACAAAAGAAATATCCAGACGAGCCAGTTCTTCAATCAGACTTGCAAAATCACTGATGTTTCGGCTGATACGGTCAAGACGGTAAACAATGATAGCCTTAAACTTTCGTTTTTTGGCAGCATCCATCATCTTCTTAAAATCAGGACGATTCAGATTGCCACCGGAGAAACCTTCATCTTCATATACAATAACTTGATCTACAGCTGGATCACCATAATGCACACGAACATATTCTTTACATAGTTCTACCTGATTTCCGATACTTTCGCCTTTTCCGGTAAACTTAGACTTACGGGAATAGATAGCTATGATGTCTTCATTTTTCCGCATTTCATATCCTCCTTATCTTGATATGTGAGGTGTCTTGCGGTATTATAACATAGAGTAACATTAAAGTAAACAGATTGGAGGTATTTCGATGAAGTCATTGTTTGAAGAAATGGGCGGAACCTATACATTGTGTGCTGACGGAATGTATTATCCTGATCTTGCTCTCCCCGAAGAAGAACCACATTACAGCAAGTATGGCAGAATGCGTTTACGCCATCTAAAAGAACACCGCAAGGTGCTGTATAACACCCTTTTGCTGGATGGAGAACTGGTCAAGCATCTGAACGAGATAGATGATACCGCTAATCAGAGAATGGAGCTGCTCACCCTGCAAATGAAGGAACGGCAGGGCGTAAATGAGACATTAAAAGCTCGTGACCAGATGGCATGGGTAGGTGCTTGTAATAATATCCGTAATGCTGCAGGAGAAATTGTGTTGAGTGAATTGATTTATAGCTAACAAGAACCAAAGCCACAGCTATTGCTCTACTTAGGAGCGATAGCTGTGGCTTTCTTAATTTTTTATGAACACTTTCCTGACGCATTGACTTTTCTTGTCTAACCGTGTAGACTATAATTAAAGTCTAACCGTGTAGACAAGGAGGTTATGTTTATGGAAATTCCGAAGATCCACGAAAGTGAATATCGTTTTTGTTTGATTATGTGGGAGCATGAGCCGGTTACTGCTGTCGAGCTTGTAAAGTTGTGCCAGGATCAGCTCGGATGGAAAAGAACTACGACTTATACCGTTATCAAGCGTCTTGGAGAACGTGGCGTTCTGAAGAACGAGAACGGCACAATTACATCTCTCGTTTCTAAGGACGAAGCACAGGCGTGTGAGATTGACGAACTGGTTGAGAAAAAATTCGAGGGTTCTTTGCCTGCTTTTATCGCTGCTTTTACAAAGCATCAGAATATGTCCGAAGATGATCTCGATGAGGTGCAGCGCATGATCGACCGCATCAGGAAAGGAGGTTCACAATGAACGAACTCTTTTTGAAAATCATCAACATGAGCATATCGGCAAGCTGGCTTATCCTGGCTGTGCTGATACTCAGGCTTGTTTTGAAGAAAGCACCCAAGTGGGTCAATGTCCTGCTCTGGGGCATCGTGGCTGCCAGATTGATCTGCCCGTTCTCTTTTGAGAGCGCATTAAGCCTTATCCCAAGTTCAGAAACAATTCCGTTGGATATTGAAATGGCGGCCAAACCCACAATAGACAGCGGTGTTCCGGCGATTAATAGTGTGGTCAATCCTGTTCTATCCTCATTTGCCCCACCACAGCATGTATTGACGAGTGCAAACCCGCTTCAGATTTGGATTCCGATTTTGAACATTATCTGGTTGGTTGGTGTCGGCACCTTTCTCTTGTATACCGCAGTTAGCTATTGGCGCCTACGTCGTAAAGTGGATACCTCTGTACGCTACAAGGACAACATTTTCCAGAGCGAGAATGTAGGCTCTCCGTTTGTGCTTGGCATCATCAAGCCGAGAATCTATCTGCCTTTCAAAATGGAAGCACAGGATTTAGAACATGTTGTTGCCCACGAGCAGGCACACATTCGCCGCAAAGATCACTGGTGGAAGCCCCTTGGTTTCCTTCTGTTGACGATCCATTGGTTCAATCCTTTAATGTGGCTGGCCTATGTACTGCTGTGCAGAGATATTGAGCTTGCCTGTGACGAAAAGGTTATCAAGGAACTCGACAACGAACAGAGAGCCGATTATACTCAAGCACTTGTGGCCTGCAGCGTGAACCATCGCATGATCGCCGCTTGTCCTCTTGCCTTTGGCGAGGTAGGTGTAAAAGAGCGTGTGAAGTCTGTGATGAATTATAAGAAGCCAGCTTTTTGGATTGTAATTTTAGCAGCCATCGCTTGCGTTGGTGTTGCTGTATGCTTCCTCACGAACCCCATTACAATAGGCGATCACTTTGTGCTTACTAATAGTGAAAGTCCTGCGGATACCAATAAGCTCGCATATGATATTCAACTTGGCAAACAAACCATGAGCGGAGAAATCTATGTTGAACAATGGATTGACGGAACCTGCGTCCAATCAGCGCCCGTTGTTATGACACAATATGTTGACTCCATTGAAATTTCAATGAGAGAACATCGTGAAAATGGTGCTTCTGTTGGTACGGACATCCAGATTGAAACAAATCAATACGGTGGTAGCCTTCTGACCTATTTTGCTCATCCTGAAAATCTAAATATTACTGGTTGGGCTTTTAAGGGCTATGAATTGGGCGAAAAAATCAAATTATCTCCCAATAAAGAAGTGATTCTTGCCGCAAAGGTGTTTGATAACGGAAGTGGCGTTAGAGTTTTTGACTGTAAAACACTTGCTAATGAACCCGAAAGACTGGAAAACGCAGCATACATGATTGTAGTCAGAGCCGTTTTCAGCGCAGATCCTCTTGGTGCAACAATTCAAGAAGAAGTATCATCTCCTGCTGAGGTACTCTCGCTGAACGATGTAATTATCCTCTCGCAAAAAGGATATGATTTGACATGGGCTGATTTTGAGCAGTACGATTATGTTGAAACCGGTTCCGGTCTTTATATCAGAGTTTACAAAATCAATGAGTTATTCGAGCTTTGGATTGGCGGTGCTGGCCCAGACAGCGATCCTATGTATATCTATCTGACCTTGGCAGACAATCTTGATACCAAAATCGACATCCGAGATGGCGGAGTAACCGAGTTCATTTCTGAATACGGAAATTCCAAACCAGCATATCATGCCGAAGGTGTTTTGCATTTTGGCTTAAACGCTGAAGTCATTGAGATAGATGCAATAAATCATATTTTGTATGTGAGAGATATTGATAGCCATGCTTCTGTTTTTGGTGATAGATGCGCCATTGACTGCACGGAAGCAATTAGAAACTATAATCTTCTCTATGTAAATTACGATGCCGAAGATGATGTAAGGACCATTGAATTTGATGATTTCCAAGTGGGGGATGCGGTAATCATCGGTCTGTATGACAGCGAGAAACAAAACGCTTTATATGAAGATGCCATTGCAGAACAGGTACAACTTGCTACTCAGCGTATGAATCAGCCCACCGATATTCATTATCCAGCCCATAAATCCCTTTATGAGCCTACTCCTATCGAGCAGATTGATGCAAAATACGACAATGAAGAATTTGTAATAACCAAGCTTCACTATGAGAACCTTGATGGGGAATGGGTTTCTGAAGGATATACCTACAAGTACAGATTGGAAATTACCGGTAGAATGAATAATGCTGCCAAGAACACAACCTACATCGTTTTAAGCAACACTGAGGATATAACCTTCGACCAGACTTGGAAAGCCAGTGGATTGAGTAGTAATATGGCTGATTACTTTGATCCATCTGTTGCTGTAATCGTAGGCCACAAATTATTCTCATAACAACTAAATGCAAAAAAGAGCCACGACTGCTACTCCTCTTTCGGAGCAACAGCCGTGGTTTTCTTATCTTTCGTATTCTTTTTTCTGTTTCTTCGGCTGCGTAACTTCCCGTCGAGGTGTCTTCAGCTGTTCGCTGATAGAACACTTTTTCTTCAGAAGCGGCTTTTCATATAACTCAGCATCAATCTGTCTGTTGGCTTCATCGAAAATCTCAGAACGATATTTTTCTTTATAAACTGCGTACAGCTTCTGAACCAAACCAGCCCTACCATCTGGACGAGTCGCTTCACGCTCTGCCATTACTGCATCGTGGTTCTCAGGTGCAATACCATCTCGAATTTCAAGGAACCTTTGCTTATCATTTTCTTTCTGTTCAGACAGGGTAATATGCTGTTGTTCCAGTTTTCCAAGGAAAGCATCCATTTCTTTTACCTTCTTGTCCTGAGATATAATCCCGTTGTCCAGGCAATTCAGGCGAGACAGCAATTGCGTCTTTCTGAATTTCAGTTCATCAATATCTTCGGTCAACGCTGCGATCTGTTCGCCCAGCTTACTTGCACGAATGAAATGGATACCACAGTTTTTCTGTTCTGAAATCAGTTCTTTTTTCTCAGTAGCTTTGGCTTTCAACTCAGCCTTAACTTCCCTATATTCTGCCAGAATACTGGACAAAATTTCTTTCTGGGAAGTTACTGCTTCCTGCTGAGAAGTATTCACGATCAACTGATACTGAATCAGAACCATGTGATCACGCAGGCTTTCCAATGCAGAAGCGAGGGCAAGGATATTTTCTTTGACCGCTTTCATCAGTTTCTGTACCTGTTTTTTCAGTTCACGCAGGAGTTTATTATCTGCCCTGATCTGACGGTTTAGCTCACAGCGGTCAGACACAATTCCCATAGATTCCAGTTTTCTTGCATGGTATCCTTCGTGTACGGTAGGCTGTTCGGTCAGCCCTCTGGCGGCATGACTGCGGCAATCCACACGATCAGCAATACCGTGGCGTTCCTGTTCTTCATTGATAATCATTTCCCAATTCTTACGCCATGCAAATATCTGTTCTTCGCTGTTCCAACGTTCTGTAAGCGGGTTCTGTCTCCCATATCGGGTACTTTTGGGAGCCTTGGATGTTCTGACGCATCCGTCGATTTTCTCAGCTTCAGACCGGGTTAAATACTCCTTTTTCTCCCCAAACTGATACATATATTGTTTCTCCCAGCCCTGCGTCTTTGCAACCTTGAACTCATCAGCGGTAAAGCCCCGTTCTTCCTCGCCACGCTTACAGAGATATTCTTTCTGGGTCTTTGCCTGCCATTTGCCGTGTTCATCCAAAGGACGGATGGTAAATAGAATGTGGCTGTGAGGATTATGCCCCGGAGGGTATGGGTCATGGATGTTTACATCAGCACACATACCAAGGTCAGTTCCCTGTTCACGGATAAAACGCTCTAACATACCTTTCCAGTCATCCAAAGACAGCTCCGATGGCAGAGCAACTACAAGCTCCCTTGCCAGTCGGCTGTCCTTTGTTTTTTCTACGGACTCGACCGCTTCCCATAGCACCTGTCTATCTTTCCAGTCTTCCGGCGCATACTGCGGAAGAAAGACTTCGCTATACAGGCAACCATGTTTTCGGGTGAAGTCATGGGTCAGTCCATCGTAATCGTTGTAGAGTCGGGAACAAGATGCGTAAGCGGCAGCCGCTATGACAGAACGGCCTGCACCACGGCTCACAACTTTCGCTTCCAAATGGAAATAGTTCACTATTTTCCTCCTTTCTGTGCCGCAGCACATTTTTTGTTTCTTTTTGTGAAAATCGGGTAGGAGGCTGACCATTAGTTGGCCAGCCGACCTCCCACAGAACCGTGCATACCGGTCTGGTACACGGCTC
>CAKRNI010000036.1 GCA_934370915.1 uncultured Lachnospiraceae bacterium | reverse complement strand
GCGAAGAACCGCAGAAGCCGCTGGGCAAGCTATGTAAACGGCGTGGCCTTCCTTCCGTATCTGATGCCCTCCATCGCTGTCGGTGCTGCATTCTTCATCCTGTTCTCCAACGAGAAGATCAATCTCTTCAATACATATACACTGCTGATTATCGCAGGTACGATCAAGTACATTCCGTTTGCGAGCCGGAGTGCGTTAAACTCCATGCTGCAGATCAGCAATGAGATCGAGGAAGCGGCGATCATACAGGACATTCCATGGACGAAGAGAATGTTTCGGATCATTATCCCGATCCAGAAATCCGCGATCATCAGTGGATACATGCTTCCATTTATGACATGTCTCCGTGAATTATCACTGTTCCTGCTCTTATGTACGCAGGGCTTCATCCTCTCGACAACGCTGGACTATTTCGACGAAATGGGTCTGTACGCGTTCTCGAGTGCGATCAACCTGATCCTGATCGTTACGATTCTGATCTTCAATACGTTAGTCAATAAGCTGACAGGTGCAAGCCTTGACGATGGAATAGGAGGAAATTAATATGCCGGAAATCACATTGAGAAATATAACAAAACGCTGGGGAAAATTCTTCGGAGTCGATCATCTGGATCTTGACATCGCGGATAACTCCTTTATCACACTGCTCGGACCGTCCGGATGCGGAAAAACAACGATCCTTCGTATGATCGCCGGTCTCGAGACACCGACCACCGGTCAGATCAAAATCGGTGACCGGGTCGTCTTCGACAGCGAGGCTGGGATCAATATCCCGGCAAACAAGCGTAAGGTCGGATTCCTGTTCCAGAACTACGCATTGTGGCCGAACATGACCGTTTACCAGAATATTTCCTTCGGACTCAGCAATGTCAGGGAAGAACTTCCGAAATACGACTTTGATGCCATGACGACAGGCGAATTGATCCGGGCGCTGAAGAGCGGAAAGAAGATCAAAGAGCTGGTGGAAGAGTGCCGGGATAAGAGAGGTAAGCTTGACACGGATAAAGTTTATCTGAAATTTATCGACGCGTTCATTCTCTCTATTTATACCGCGAAGATTCTCTACGGATACGGGATCCAGGACGCGGCAGATCCTGACGCAGCCGCAAAAACGAAGGCGGAGGAGCTGACAAAGAAGCTTGACGGAATCAAGAAGTCTTATGAGTCAAAGGGGCAGTCCTTAAATGAGGAATACGCGATCGTATCCGGCGGAAAAGTCCTGACGGAAGACAGAAAACTCACGAAGGAAGAGATCGATAAATCGGTCCGCAGAGTTTCCAGAATCGTTAAGATCGGCATGTTCATGAACCGTTATCCGGCAGAGCTTTCCGGCGGACAACAGCAGCGTGTTGCCATCGCGAGGACCCTGGCTCCGGAACCGGCAGTCCTTTTTATGGATGAGCCGCTGTCAAACCTTGATGCGAAGCTCCGTCTCGAGATGAGATATGAGCTGCAGAGACTTCATGTTGAGACTGGAAGTACCTTTGTGTATGTCACCCATGACCAGATGGAGGCCATGACGCTGGCGACAAAGATCTGTCTCATCAACAACGGTGTCCTTCAGCAGTATGATGCCCCGCTTGATGTATACAACAGGCCGGCAAACCTCTTCGTGGCGGACTTCGTCGGAAACCCGTCCATCAACTTTGTTGAAGCGAAGGGAAAAGAGCAGGCTGACGGAAGCTTCCACTTTGAGATTCTGGACAATCTGGAAGCGGTCTTCCGGCCGAATGAACCCATCGACATGGCAGAATGGTTCAGAAAGAGAGATCAGGAAGCGGCGGATCTGGAGGCTCAGAGAATTGAGATGTTAAAGGACAAGAAGGCCGTTGAGAAGAGCAACAAGGACGAGGTATTCAAGTACCATATCGCAAAGGTCGATGAGTCTGACTATGCGGTGGAGGAAGAGCCGGAGATCACAAACGAGGATTTTGTTCTGGCGATCCGTCCGGAAGCCCTGAAGCTCTCAAAAGATGGCGCGGTCGCTTCCACGATCTACGGTGCGATGCCGACCGGTATGGAATCTACCGTGAAGCTCAGAATCGGAAAGTACCTGCTGACAGGTGTTATCTTCGGCGGTGTTACCTTTAAGCTTGGCGAAGAGACAGGTGTTGATATCGCGGGAACGGACATTCTGCTGTTTGACAGAAAGTCCGGCAAGGCGATCACGGCCGGAAGTCTTACGGTGAAAGGCTGAGAAAACGAAAAAGGATAAAAGGATAAAAGGATAAAAGGTCAGGATAAAAGGCTGTATGACGGCGGCAGAACTGCGAAAGGGCGGTTCTGCCGCCTTTTTGCAGAAACAGAAGGAAGCGGCTGGCAGCAGGTCCTGCGGTGCAGGTGTTGCGGAATCTGTGAAAATCTGATAAGCTTAAAGGCAGGAAAACAAAAGGGAAAACAGCGGAATTTAAGAAGGTTTCGCTGATGGGGATGTATGATGAAAAGGAAGATCATGGCAGTCTGGGGAGCGGTCATCCTGGCCGGGTTTCTGCTTGGCGGCTGCGGCAGTGCGGAGTCCGGTAATGTGAGAACGACCGCAGCTGTAGAAGGGTATCAGAATCCGGACGCGAAAGAATCCGGTACAGCGGAGAACGTTTGGAAGGAACCGGAAAGTGAGAAAAAGGGAACGGATGGCGGTAAGCCCCACGTTGTACTGCAGCAGAAGGAGACGGAAGCATCCGGGGAAGAAACAGAGGCAGCGGATCCCTACGCGGAACTCTTAAAGGATCCGGAAGCGATGGCGGCGGACAGGATCTACCCGAAGGAGACGGCGGAGCCGGGAAAAACGCGGATCGTCTTTGCGGGAGATATCCTGTTTGATTCCCACTATGCGATCATGGCATCTCTCTTAAAACGCGGTCAGGGGATCGAGGGAGGAATCTCAGCGGATCTTTTATCCATCATGCGCAGTGCCGACATTTTTATGGTGAACAATGAATTCCCCTACACGACGGGAGGTGTGCCCACGGCCGGAAAGAAATTCACATTCCGGGCGGATCCGAAGTATGCGTCCTGGCTGTTTGACATGGGCGCGGATCTTGTGTCACTGGCGAATAACCACGCCTACGATTATGGCGAAGTGTCCCTGACAGACACTCTGGACACCCTGGAAGCCATCGGAATGCCCTATGTGGGAGCGGGACGAAATCTGGATGAAGCGGTGAAACCGGTATCCTTTATTGCAAACGGAAAGAAGATCACCTTCGTCTCCGCAACCCAGATCGAGCGGACGCTTCCGCCGGATACCAAAGGGGCGACAGAGACAACTCCGGGGGTGTTCCAGTGTCTGGAGATCGGAACGCTTCTGGAAGTGATCTCTGTGGCGAAAGCAGACAGTGATTTCGTGATCGTCTACGTCCACTGGGGAACGGAAGGCACGGATAAAATTGACCGCTGGCAGCAGGAGCAGGCTCCGCAGATCGCGGCGGCGGGCGCGGACCTGATCATCGGGGATCACCCCCATGTGCTGCAGCCCATCGGCTATCAGGGGGATGTCCCGGTGGTGTACAGTCTCGGAAATTATCTCTTCAACTCAAAGACGCTGGATACCTGTCTCGTGGAGGCCGTGGTCGGGGATGAGGGACTGGAATCCCTGCAGTTTATTCCGGCGAAGCAGTCGAGCTGCCGCGTGACGAAGGCGGAAGGAGCGGAGAAGGAGCGGATCATCAATTATATGAGAAGTATTTCTCCGGAGGCAGTGATCGATGATGAGGGGTATATTACGAAACAGGATTTACAGAGCAGGCAGCGAAGATGATCGATCCGAACTATCAGCAGTCCATCACGATCAACTGGTATTTTCTCTTAACCCTTCCGCTCGGACCTGGAGGCGCGATCTATCTGTAGAGATATAGAGCCGTAGGAACAGTAACTCAGGATGCAGCTGAGTTGGGGAATTTTCCTGTTTACAGAAAAAATATCCTATGTTATAATGTCCATTAGACGTTTCCTGTGCCAGTCTGCCCTTTTGGAGCGAGATGGTGCGGAAAAGAAATAGAAACAGTATACGAAAAGGATGGAACTGATATGGCAACATTACTTGAAACATGGAGAAACCTCGCTTACGGTGATGGTCTCGATGATAAAAAGAAAGAAGAACTCTGGACAAACTACTTTACGATCGAGAAAGGCATCTACGAGAAGATCCTCTCCAACCCGGCTGAGGTTGTTGAAGGAACCGTAAAAGAACTCGCTGAGAAGTACGGCACAGAAGTTCTCATTATGACCGGTTTCCTCGATGGAATCAACGAGAGCTTAAAGGGATATGAGAACCCGATCGACACAATGGCTGAAGATACCGTTGTTAAGATCGAGATCGATCCGGAGAAGCTTTACTACAATATGGTAGAGGCTAAGGCTTCCTGGCTTTATGAGCTTCCGCAGTGGTCTGAGATCCTTTCCACTGAGACAAGAACCGAGCTTTACAAGAAACAGAAAGCTTCCGGAACTGTACGCCGTCAGGGTCACAAGATCTACCCGAACGATCCGTGTCCGTGTGGAAGCGGAAAGAAGTACAAAAAGTGCTGCGGCCGCAACGCATAAGATGAAACGTAAGCCATTACCTATTGCGGGTAGTGGCTTTTTCATTACTGCTGAGGCAGATGAAGGAGAGAACATGCAGGCATATACAGGTTTTGCTGCTGTCTATGACACTTTTATGGATAATATTCCATATGAAGAGTGGTGTGAATATCTGACAGGACTTTTAAAGGAACAGGGGATCGCGGGAGGCCTTCTTCTGGATCTCGGCTGCGGGACGGGAAGTCTCACGGAACTTCTCGCAGACGCAGGCTACGACATGATCGGTGTGGACAATTCCGAAGAGATGCTGGAACTGGCTCTGGAGAAGAAGGAAAAGTCCGGAAAAGATATTTTATATCTCTGTCAGGATATGCGGGAATTTGAACTTTACGGCACAGTGGCGGCGGTGGTCTCCATCTGTGACTGTATGAACTATATTCTGGAGCCGGAAGACCTGACGGAAGTGTTCCGTCTGGTCAACAACTATCTGGATCCGGGCGGGGTCTTTATCTTCGATATGAATACCGAGTACAAATACCGGGAGATCATGGGAGATAACACCATCGCGGAGGACCGGGACGATTCCAGCTTTATCTGGGACAACCAGTATGAGGAAGAGGAAAGGATCAATATTTATGATCTCTCCATCTTTGTCCGTGAAGAGGGTGATCTCTTTCGAAAGTACCATGAGACCCATTACCAGCGGGCGTATACCCTGGAGGATATGAAACACGCCATCGCGGAGGCAGGAATGGAATTTGTCGCTGCCTACGACGCGTTTACGAAGAATCCGCCGCGGGAGGACAGTGAACGTATTTATGTGATCGCGAGAGAACATGGAAAAGAAAGGAAATAGAGCATGAATGATTATATGATCCGTGCGACGGCTGCGGATGGCCAGATCCGCGCCTTCGCCGCAACGACAAGAGATATGGTGGAAAACGCAAAAAATGCCCATAATACGAGCCCGGTGGCTACAGCTGCCCTGGGACGCCTGATGACAGCGGCTGCCATGATGGGTGCTGACCTGAAGGGAGAAAAAGACCTTTTAACGCTCAGGATTGAGGGAAGCGGCCCGCTTGGAGGACTTCTTGTTACAGCCAACGGTCACGGTGACGTAAAGGGGTATGCGTTTCATCCGGAAGTAATGCTTCCGCCGAATGCACAGGGAAAACTTGACGTCGGCGGTTCTCTGGACCTTGGCGTTTTGAGCGTTATCAAGGATATTGGTTTAAAAGAGCCGTATGTGGGACAGACACAGCTTGTGACAGGTGAGATCGCGGAAGATCTGACATACTATTTTGCCACATCTGAGCAGATCCCGTCCTCCGTCGCCCTCGGCGTTTTGATGAACCGGGATAACACCGTCCGTGAGGCCGGCGGCTTTATCATCCAGCTTCTTCCCGGCGCTTCCGATGAGATCATCGACAAGCTTGAAGCAAAGCTTTCCGGAATTTCCTCCATCACATCCCTGCTCGACGCCGGAAAGACTCCGGAGGAGATCCTGACAGATATCCTCGGGGAGTTCGGACTTGAGATCTTATCAAAGATGCCGGTACAGTTCCACTGTGACTGCGAGCGTTCCAGAGTGGAGAAGGCGATCATCAGCATCGGAAAGAAAGAGATCCGGGATATGATCGACGAGGGCAAGGAGATCGAGGTCAACTGCCAGTTCTGCAACAAGCATTATAAATTCTCAGTGGATGAGCTGGGAGATCTGTTAAAGAAGGCGACGAGAGAGTAAGAGTATGAGTTCTGTAAAATTGAACGGTGAAGAAAAACAACTGCTCCATAACGCATGGCATCACTTTCTGACCATCACCCATCACAAGCTGGTGGTCATGGAAGGCTGCTTTCAGGTTGGACTTTTTAAACAGGGGCTGCTCCACGATCTGTCGAAGTATTCCTGGGAAGAATTTAAGACCGGCGTGAAGTATTATCAGGGAACGCGAAGTCCAAATGCGGCGGAGAAAGAAGAAAAGGGATATTCCTCCGCATGGCTCCATCACAAGGGGAGAAATAAGCATCACTTCGAATACTGGACCGATGTGTCCACAGCGGAGGATCACTGGAAGATCGTCGGCGTGAAGATGCCGGTGAATTATCTGGCGGAGATGGTCATGGACCGGATCGCGGCTTCAAAGATCTATCAGGGAAAGAACTACACGGATGCAGCACCCTACACGTATTTTTCCAGAAATAAGGAATATATCGTCATGCATCCGGAGACAAAAGCGTGTCTTGACAGGATACTTCTGATGTTAAAGGAAAAAGGCGAGAGGAAGACGTTTGCGTATATCAGAAAGCTGTTAAGAGACGGGGATTACTAGAAATAAGCACTCGTGCCCGGCGCGGGAATGTGTCTCGGCACATTTTCGCATTGAACGAGATTTACAGCACAACCGCTGCCGTCTGCAGCTAACGCAGGCGGCAGGGCTGATGTGTGAAGATATTGGATCAGCGAATTTTATTTGAGAAATGAGATGATCTCTTTTATGTACCGGTTCAGCTTTTCAGAGTCGGAAAAACAGTCTTCCCGGATTTCGAAGAATCCTGTCTTATCCTTGCAGGAGGTCTTGAATTCCGGTTCCCAGATATCTGTGGGCTGGGGAAGAAAGAGACCGTCCTTCTTTGTGTAGCAGGTCTCTTTTGTCGCCTTGATCCGGGCATCCTTGTCGACGAATTCGCCGACACTTTTGTGGATCGCCGTGTCCTCATAGATCAGATAATAGTAATCCTTATAGTTTGGATAATAAAATTTTAATGTACCACTGTAGACCCGGATGGAAAGCTCCATCCGGTCTTTGTCTGCCCGGAATGCGTAGGCGGGGACGGAGGCTGACACCGGGGACGGAAGGATCGTCTGCGGATCTCCCGAGAGGGACAAGATCAGCCGGTCCGTCTCGCCGGAAGCTTCCCGCACCGCGTTCAATGTAAAATTCTGGGCAAAAAAGTCCGGATAGAAGAGAAAGGGGAGAAGAGCCGGCATTCCCTTTAAGTCGTCTTCGTTGTGGAGGAGAAGAAGGTGCTTTTCCTCCTCGCTGCGGGTCTTCAGGTAGTTCAGGTAAACTTCGATGAGTTCGCCGCCGGTATAGAGATCCTCGCGCCCGATCTTTAGGAAGTGTTCGATGGTCTTCTGCTTCATATCCGGCAGGCTGAGGAGCTTTTTAAATGCCTTGACCCGGCGGAAGATATCAACACTCTCCACGCGGTCAAAAGTGGGAGAGAGCTTTAAGGCTTTGGCGCGCTTTGTGACAAAGGGAATGTCGAACATGTCCCCGTTAAAATGGACGAGAGTGTCAAAATTATTTAAAAAGTCAAAGAATGCGGCGAGTACATCGGCCTCCGCGTCCTTTGTGTCCGCAAACCACTGGATCATGCGGAGATGATCTCCTTCCGGCCGGATACAGCCGATGAGGTATACGGTGCTGCAGCCGGCGGAGAAGCCTGTGGTCTCAATATCAAAAAAAACAAGCTTTTCCGGGTCTCCAAGGCGCTCCAGGGGATAGGTGACGGTACCCGGGAATGATTTTTCTATTGTGATCATGTGATAATCCTTTTCTTCGCAGGGATAGTCTGCCTGTGCTGCGTGAAAAATGGCGGAGCCTGCGTGGGATCGCAGTTGTCCGGCACAGCCCGGAACAGGCAGGAAAGTTTTTTACTTCTGTGTTTTCTGATTATACCCGCGAAAACCTGGAAAGTCAACGAAAGAGAAATAGATAATCGAAAATATGTTCGATTTCTGCGGCGGTTTCACTTGCACTTAAATGGCGGCTATGGTATGATTACGACATGTACAGAACATGCCGGAAAGAAAAGGGAGGTTCACTCAGTGATTTCATATATACGCGGTCCTCTGGAAGAGAAGAGGGAAGATTCCGTCGTTGTCGAGGCGGGAAATATTGGCTATCGGATCTTTATTCCGTCATCGCTCCTCGGAGAGCTTCCGGGTCTGGGGGAGGAAGTGAAGATCTACACGTATTTTTCCGTGCGTGAGGACGGAATGAGCCTTTTTGGTTTTCTCTCGAAGCAGGATCTTGAAATGTTCCGCCAGTTGATCGGGGTGAACGGGGTTGGCCCGAAAAGCGCCTTGGGAATCCTCTCCGCGCTGAAACCGGATGTCCTGCGTATGGCGGTGCTCTCCGGTGACGCAAAGGCGATCTCGAAGGCGCCGGGTGTCGGGGCAAAGACGGCACAGAGGATCATTCTGGATCTGAAGGATAAAGTGAAGGCGGAGGATGTCCTGTTTGCCGGCGCAGATCTTGCGGAGAGTCTGAAAACGGATCTCTCCGGGATGGAAGAAGCCGGAAAAGAGGCTGTGGAAGCACTTACGGCTCTCGGTTATTCCGCTTCTGAGGCGCAGACTGCTGTGAAGAAAGTAACGATCACGGAGAATATGACTTCCGAGGATGTGCTGAAGGGTGCGCTGAAATATCTGGCATTCTTATAGGATGCCTTCTGTTTTGAACAACGGTAAAAATGGCAGTGGAGCGATCCGGCTGTAGGATAGAAAAATAGATAGGAAATGTTATGAGCCGAAAAATCATTACGACTGAAGAGACTGAGGAAGACAAAAAAATAGAGGGGACCCTGCGTCCACAATATTTAAAGGATTATATCGGTCAGGAGAAGATAAAGTCCACGTTAAAGATCTTTATCGATGCGGCGAAGAGCCGTGGGGAGGCATTGGATCATGTGCTTTTTTATGGACCACCGGGACTTGGAAAGACGACGCTGTGCGGGATCATTGCGAATGAGATGGGCGTGAACTTAAAAGTGACCTCCGGTCCCGCGATCGAGAAGCCGGGCGAGATGGCCGCGATCCTGAACAATCTTCAGGAGGGCGATGTCCTGTTTGTGGACGAGATCCACAGGCTGAACCGTCAGGTGGAGGAAGTGCTGTATCCTGCGATGGAAGACTTTGCCATCGATATTATGCTGGGAAAGGACTCATCTGCCCGCTCGATCCGACTGGATCTCCCGAAATTTACGCTTGTAGGAGCAACGACGAGAGCGGGACTCCTGACAGCGCCGCTCCGGGACCGCTTCGGCGTGATCCAGAGACTCGAATTTTATACGCCCGAGGAACTCTGCGTGATCGTAAAGCGTTCTGCAAAGGTTCTGGGGGTTGAGATCGATGAGGAAGGAGCTTTTGAGATCGCAAGAAGGTCCAGAGGAACCCCGAGGCTGGCAAACCGTCTCTTAAAGAGAGTGCGGGATTTTGCCCAGGTAAAATACGATGGGGTGATCACAAGGAGTGTGGCGGATTTCGCTCTGGATATTCTCGATGTGGACAAGCTTGGACTCGACAATAATGACCGGACTCTGCTTCTCACCATGATCCGGAAGTTCTCCGGCGGACCGGTGGGACTTGAGACGCTGGCGGCGTCCATCGGAGAGGATTCCGGAACTCTGGAAGATGTGTACGAACCGTATTTATTGATGAACGGACTCATTATGCGGACACCGAGGGGAAGAATGGCGACGGATCTTGCCTACAGGCATCTTGGAATCGATATGGAAAAACAATAGGAAGAAATTACAGAAAACAATTTGTGACGGACCGGTGGGCAGTTACGCGAAAAAGTGAGGAATTATAAATGGATGAGAAGAACTATACACAAGTACTGATCAATGGAAATGTCTACACGCTGGGCGGAGCGGAGGATCCAGAGTACCTGCAGAAGGTGGCCGCCTATATTAATGAAAAGATCGCTGTACTGAAGGCACAGCCGGGATTCACCAGACAGAATAAGGATTATCAGGAAGTCATGATCTATTTAAATCTGGCAGACGATTATTTTAAGACCCTTCAGGAAGCGATGATGCTGCGTGCCCAGAAGGACGAGATGGAGAAGGAGATCTACAGCTTAAAGCATGAGTTGATCGGCCTTCAGATGAAACAGGAATCCGCGGAGAAGAAGGCGGAATAAAGGAGGAGACCAGCTATGAAAAACAGAACGGTTGAAATCCTCGCACCGGCCGGTTCCTATGAGAGCATGGTGGCTGCAGTGAACGCGGGAGCGGACGCGGTCTATATCGGTGGAAGCCGGTTTGGTGCCCGTGCCTACGCAAACAACCTGGATGAGGAAACGATGGTGAAGGCTATCGATTTCATGCATCTTCACGGATGCAGGATCTATATGACAGTCAACACTCTTGTGAAGGAAAAAGAGATGTGGGATCTGTATTCCTATCTGAAACCGTACTACGAGGCGGGACTGGATGCCGTTTTAGTCCAGGATATGGGAGCCCTCACCTACATCCGGAAACATTTCCCGGACCTTCCGGTTCATATCAGTACCCAGATGACGGTGACGGGAAAGTACAGTGCGAGAGACCTGAAAGCCCTTGGTGCCGTCCGCGTTGTTCCTGCGCGGGAGCTTTCTTTAAAGGAGATCCGGGAGATCCACGATGACACGGGACTTGAGGTGGAGACCTTTGTCCACGGCGCTCTCTGTTACTGCTATTCCGGTCAGTGCCTGTTTTCCAGCCTGATCGGCGGCCGGAGCGGAAACCGTGGGCGGTGTGCGCAGACCTGCCGCCTGCCTTTCGATGCGGAGCAGAACGGAACGTATGTCAATAAAAAAAATGAAAAATATCTCTTAAGCCTGAAAGACCTGTGCACTCTGGACCTGATCCCGGATATTCTGGAAGCGGGAGTCTGTTCCTTAAAAATTGAGGGGCGCATGAAGAGTCCGCGTTACACGGCCGGTGTTGTGAGCATCTACCGGAAATATGTGGATCTCTATTTGAAAGAGGGACGTGGCGGATACCATGTGGAGAAGGCCGACAGAGATGCGCTGCTTGCCCTCTTTGACCGCGGCGGACAGTCTCAGGGGTATTACAGAACCCACAACGGGCGCGATATGGTGGTATTAAAGGAGAAGCCGGAGTACCGCGACGTGAATCAGGAGCTTTTTGATTATCTGGACCGCACCTATGTGAATGCGGAAAAGAAGATCCCTGTGACGGGAAGTGCGTACATCGCAGTTGGAAAGCCGGGATACTTTTCCGTGTCGGATGAGGCAGGAAACACGGCATGGGTGGAATCCCAGCCCGCGGAGGAAGCAAAAAACGCCCCGATGGACGCGGAGCGCATCAAAAAACAGCTTTCAAAGACCGGAGATTCCATGTTTACATTCACAGATCTCGCTGTGGAGTGTGAGGGGAATGTGTTTATGCCGGTGCAGGCGTTAAATAAGATGCGCCGTGAGGTTCTGGAAAAGCTTCAGGATGAGATCCTGTCCGGCTGCCGGAGAAACAGTTCTGTTCCGCCAATGATGGCGGAGGAGAAAATACCTGAAAAGCCGGAACCGGAAGAAAAGCCGGAATTTACAGCCTTTGTCCAGACGAAGCAGCAGTTTGAGATGGTTCTCGGTAAATTTAAAATGTACCGGAAGCTGTCCGCAGGAGAATACGGAATTTATCTCGCGTCAGAGAGCTTTGATGCCGCGGAGTGGAAGAGACTTGCGCAACGCTGTCATGAGGCGGGGGTCAGATGTTATCTTATGATGCCGAGGATCTTCCGGAAAGAAGCGGAGCAGTATTTCAGAAAGCAGATGGAACGATTAAAGACTGCCGGATTTGATGCTTTAGGAATCGGTTCCATGGAAGAACCGGGATTTCTCCGGGAAGCCGGAATCGAGCTTCCACTGTACTTTGACCATGGAATGTATTCCTGGAACCATCTTGCCGGTGCGGCGATGGAACGGTACGGTGCAGACCGGCTGACGATCCCCGTGGAGTTAAACGAGCGTGAGATCCGGGAATCCGGTGTCCGGGGAGAGATGATCGTATACGGGTATCTTCCGATGATGATCTCCGCCCAGTGTATCAGAAAGACCACACTGGGATGTTCCGGAAAGCCGGAAGTCATGTGGTTAAAAGACCGCAAGGAGATGCGCTTTCCTGTAGTGAACCAGTGTCGCTTCTGCTATAATACGATCTACAATTCTGCGCCGCTCTCCCTTCTGGGACTTTCAGGTCAGGTTGCAGGACTAAAACCGGCTGCGTTCCGCCTGAATTTTACAGTGGAGGAACCGGCTGCAGCGGGTGAGATTCTGGACGCATTCTTTGAAGAATACGAAATGGGCGAAAAAGCGGCGGAACCGGCTGTCTTAAAGAATCAGTTTACGCGCGGACATTTTAAGCGCGGAGTGGAGTAGGTGATAATTATTGACTAATCTGATCATACAGATATCCAGATACTTGATGATCCTTCTGATCGCTATGGATACCTATTACAATTTCCGTTTCTTTTCCATGCGGGATGAGGCGGGCAGAAACCGTGTCTGCGGGCGCCAGCTGGTGTGTCTGTTTATGCTGCACTTTCTGGCAAATATCCTGATCTGGCTGAACACGGAATCCGTGATGATGCTGGCTTTTTACGGTGCGCAGGTGATATTTTTTCTGCTGTATATCTATCTCACGAGGCTGTTTTACCGGAACAGCTCCAGACTTCTCGTCAATAATATTTGCACGCTTTTAGCGACAGGATTTATTATCCTTACGAGGCTGAATCCTGACCGGGCTATGCGCCAGTTTGTGATTGTGGCGGCAGCAGCGGTGGTGACGTGGATCATACCGTTTATCATCGACAGGGTATGGCAGCTGGTAACGTTTCCGTGGGTCTACGGGATTCTCGGGCTGGTACTTCTGGCAGTAGTCTGCGTGATCGGCAACACCTCCTACGGTGCCCAGCTTTCCCTGACCTTCGGCGGATTTACGGTGCAGCCGTCTGAGTTTGTGAAGATCAGCTTCGTGTTTTTTGTGGCAGCCATGTTTTACCAGTCCACAGACAGGGATACGATCATAAAGACCACGGTTGTAGCGGCATTACATGTCTTTGTGCTGGTGCTCTCAAAGGATCTTGGAAGTGCGCTGATCTTTTTCGTCGCCTATATGACGATGCTTTTTGTAGCCACATCCAGTTATCTCTGGTTTGGCGCGGGCATTGCGGGGGGATCGCTGGCAGCGGTTGCGGCCTATTATCTTTTCCCGCATGTGAGAAGGCGTGTGGAGGCCTGGGCTGATCCGTGGTCAGATATTGCCAACAAGGGATATCAGGTGGCACAGGCGCTGTTTGCCATTGGAACGGGCGGATGGTTCGGAATGGGACTCTATCGGGGAATGCCGGAAAAGATCCCGGTGGTGGACAAGGATTTCGTATTTGCGGCGATCTCCGAGGAGATGGGTGCGCTTTATGCTCTCTGCGTTTTGTTTCTGTGCCTCGGATGCTATCTGCAGTTTATGCTGATCGCAATGAAGATGCAGGCGATGTTCTATAAACTGATCGCGTTTGGGCTTGGAAGCGTTTATATCACGCAGGTATTTCTGACCATCGGCGGTGTGACAAAATTTATCCCGTCCACCGGTGTGACCCTGCCGCTTGTGAGCTACGGCGGAAGCTCCATCGTATCGACCTTTATCGTATTTCAGGTCATTCAGGGACTCTATGTCTTAAAACGCGGGGAAGAAGAGGAGGAGGATTCCAGTGAAGAAGAGTAAACCGAATCCGAAGGCAAACCGGAATATCCTCTGGTTTGTGTATGCGGCAGTATTTCTGTTTCTTGCCATGGGAATCTATGTTGGATATTTCCTTGCTGTGAAGAGTGATGCGGTGATCGATAATCCATACAATGCCAGAGTGAATATTTTTGAGGAACGGGTCACACGTGGGAAGATCCTTGCAGATGATGGGACAGTACTTGCAAGGACGGTCACAGCGACGGATTCCAATGGTACAGAGACACGGGAATACCCTTATGGCAGCCTGTTCGCCCATGCGGTGGGCTACTCGACGGTGGGAAAGACGGGGATCGAGTCTCTTGCAAACTTTGACCTTTTAAGGTCCCATACAAACCTCATCGAGCAGACCGCTGATGAGATCATGGGCAGGAAGAGTGTCGGTGACAATGTGGTGACGACCCTGAATGTGAACTTACAGCAGATCGCGTCGGATGCCCTCGGAAAGCACCGTGGAGCGGTCATTGCCATTGAACCGGATACCGGAAAGATCCTCTGTATGGTTTCAAAGCCGTCCTTTGATCCCAATACGGTGGCGGCAAACTGGAATGACCTCGTAAACGGGGACAGCACGGAGGCAAGAATGTTGAACCGTGCGACTCAGGGACTTTACCCTCCGGGATCGACCTTTAAGATCGTTACGGCATTGGAGTACATGAGGGAACATCCGGGAGCGTACAACGATTATCATTTTGACTGCAGTGGAATCTTCACATTTGAGAACAACAAGATCCAGTGCTATCACAAGATCGCTCACGGATCTCAGGATTTTACTCAGGCATTCGCGAATTCCTGCAATGGGGCGTTCGCAAACCTCGGTACGGAGCTTGACCGGACGAGCTACAGGAATCTTGCAGAGCAGTTATTATTTAACAGAAGCCTGCCTCTTGATATTCCGTATAGCAGAAGCACGTTCCCAATGCAGCCGGACGCTGAGGCGTGGGAAATCTTACAGACGAGCATTGGTCAGGGGCAGACCCTGATGTCTCCGATGCACAATCTCCTGATCACTGCAGCGATCGCAAACGGCGGAATCTTAATGAAACCGTATCTGATGGATCATGTGGAAAACTCAGGCGGGGATGTGATCCGAAAATTTTCGCCGTCTGCAGTGGGAGAGCTGATGGTCCCCAACGAGGCGGACGCTTTAAAAAATCTGATGGTACAGGTAGTCAATGTAGGTACGGGATCTGCCCTGAAGCGGGATTCCTATCAGGTAGCGGGAAAGACGGGATCCGCGGAATTTGACAAAGGGAAAGAGACCCACGCCTGGTTCGTCGGTTTTGCACCGGCGGATGATCCGAAGATCGCGATATGTGTCATTGTTGAGGAAGGCGGCTCCGGCGGACGTACGGCGGCACCGATCGCGGCAAAAATGTTTGACGCGTGGCTGCAGTAAAAAGGAAAGATACCCGGAAGCTTTTGGGCACAGCCAAAGGAGACGGGAAAATGCGGGATGCGGAAATAATGGCGATCGAGAAAAGAAATATGTATCGAATAAAAGAAAAATGATATTTTCTTTTATCCCGGGTAGTGTTAAAATGATAACGAAGACAGGATCCGGGAAAAGGGATCTGAAAAATAACCGTATCTCAGAACGGCAAAAGTTGGGGGAGGTTCATCATGAGAATTTTAGTAACCGGCGGTGCAGGATATATCGGAAGCCATACATGTCTGGCACTCTTAGAGCAGGGACATGAGGTCGTTGTTTTTGATAATCTTTACAACGCATCTGAAGAAGCATTAAACCGTGTAAAAAAGCTCACGGGAAAGGATCTGACATTTTATAAGGCAGATATGCTGGACCGTGACGCGATGGAAAAGATCTTTGATACAGAAAAGATCGATGCAGTGATCCACTTTGCAGGATTAAAGGCTGTAGGTGAGTCTGTTGCAAAACCGTGGGAGTATTACCATAACAATATCACAGGTACCCTGATCCTTCTTGATGTGATGAGAAAACATGGCGTGAAGAAGATCATCTTCAGCTCCTCCGCTACCGTTTACGGAGATCCGGCTTTCGTTCCGATCACAGAGGAGTGCCCAAAAGGACAGTGCACAAACCCATACGGGCAGACAAAGAGTATGCTGGAACAGATCCTTACAGATATGCAGAAGGCAGATCCGGAGTGGAATGTGATCCTGCTCCGCTACTTTAATCCGGTCGGAGCACATGAGAGCGGTCTCATCGGAGAAGATCCGGAGGGAATCCCGAACAATCTGACACCGTATATCACGCAGGTTGCCATCGGAAAATTAAAAGAAGTAGGCGTATTCGGAAACGATTACGATACACCGGATGGAACGGGTGTCCGCGACTATATCCATGTAATGGATCTTGCGGAAGGCCATGTAAAGGCATTAAAGAAATTTGAGGATAAGCCAGCGGTATATATCTATAATCTCGGAACAGGTCACGGATACAGCGTTCTTGACGTGATCCACGCTTTTTCCAAGGCGGTTGGAAAAGAGATCCCGTATGTGATCAAACCGCGCCGTGCAGGCGATATCGCGACATGCTATTCTGATGCTACAAAGGCAAAGGTAGAGCTTGGCTGGGAGGCAAAGAGAAACCTCGATGATATGTGCCGTGACGCATGGAACTGGCAGTCCAAGAATCCGAATGGTTATCGTTCATAAAAAATGAATGACTGAACTTTGGTCATAGACAGGAAACTCCGGCGGATGTATGGTCTGCCGGAGTTTTTCTATTTCGGCGTAAGGTGTGGACCGCAGTGAAAACGTGGTTGCAAACACGGGTAAAAAGAAGTATACTAAACTCAGTAAAAAACACACCTGCGGAATCTGCTTTCGGGCGGAATCCCTTGAATGCCTGTCAGGAGGAATTGCAATGATAGAAGCA
>CAKRNI010000035.1 GCA_934370915.1 uncultured Lachnospiraceae bacterium | reverse complement strand
AATTCCGGTGAGGCTCTGATTGAGGGCGAGGCGGCATATCGGCTCTCAGACAAGGAGAAAAGAAAGAAGTTCGGCTATGTGGAACAGTCCTTTCATATGGTTCCGGGCACGGTCCGCGACCAGATCACACTGTTTGACCCGGCGATTGGGGACGAGGCGGTGCAGGCGGCCGCGAAGCTCGTGGGACTCCATGGGACGATCGTGAGCCTGGATGATGGCTATGAAACATTATGTAAACCGGAGATATTCTCCCAGGGTCAGTGGCAGCTCTTATCCATCGCGAGAGCCGTTGCCGGTGAGCCGAGGATCCTGCTTCTCGATGAGATCACGGCGAACCTTGACGCGGAGACGGAGGAGATGGTGCTCCGGGCATTAAAGAGCGCATCGGAAGGACGTACTGTTATCTCGATCTCCCACCGTGTCTACCAGAAGGACGGAACTGGGCGGCTCATTACCGTGTATGGATAGGGATTTTCTGAACTGAAAATCCCGTACAATACAGTTATGGCAGCGGATTTTGCCGATTTGGAATGCGAAGCATCGGCAAAATCGGTTACAGTTCATGTAAGCATGAACTGTAACACCAGATCAGGTATTTAGCGATTGGGAGCTGATTTATATTTACAAATGTTGACGGTGGGAATATAATAAGCCGAAGAAATCCTCGAGATTTTGTTTGACTGGAGGCGAAATCATGTCAATTTTATTTGCGATCATATTCCTTGTCGTGATCTTTAAGTGCGTTGGTCTTGTGCTTGGCGTATGTGGAAAACTTCTCGGCGCGGTGCTGAGCTTGTTTGGATTTATCTTATCCATCGCTGTTGGGGCAATCGTATTCGGACTTTCCGCGGCATTTGCATTGGTGCTGTTATGCATCGCGGCGGGATGGCTGTTGATCAAGCTGATATTTTAAAGATCGTGTGTTCAGAATAGACACAGAAAGTGTGAGACTCCGGGATGGTGATGCCGGCCTGCAAAATCCGTCCCGGAGTCTTGACAAACATGGAAAAATCCATTAAAATCCATCATATATGCATATCAGACAGGCATTGAAGAGGGAAAGTAGATGAATGGCGGCATCCCAGAGAGGAAGCAGACGGTGAGAGCTTCTATGTGCGCGTCGTTGAACCGGCCTCGGAGCTTTGTGCGAGAGATGTGGAAAACAGCAGTGAAAACAGACTGCTGCTGTGAATGACTGCATTGCTAAGTACAGCGTAGATCCGGCGTTAACGGATATCAGAGGAGAGTTCCCGTAAAGTGTGGGAGCTAATTTGGGTGGTAACGCCGGCTGTCGGTCCCTTTTGTGGACGACAGCCTTTTTCGTTTCCGCGGGGAGTGCCCCGGAACGGAACAGGCGTCCTGCATCCTCGGAAATTTTAGATGTATGCAATCCAAGAATTCATATAAAGGAGAAAAGCAATGGCAAGAGAGAAGAAACTTGTGGAATCCATCACTTCTATGGAAGATGATTTCGCGCAGTGGTACACAGATGTTGTAAAAAAAGCAGAATTATGTGATTATGCAAGCGTAAAGGGCTGCATGGTCATCAAACCGGACGGATATGCGATCTGGGAGAACATCCAGCATGAACTGGACAAGCGCTTTAAAAAAGCAGGCGTAAAGAATGTTTACATGCCGTTATTCATCCCGGAGAGCTTACTTGATAAAGAGAAAGACCATGTTGAAGGCTTCGCGCCGGAAGTTGCATGGGTAACACAGGGAGGCCTTGAGCCGCTTCAGGAGCGCCTCTGCGTCCGCCCGACATCCGAGACTCTGTTCTGTGATTTCTACCAGAAAGACATCCACTCCTACCGTGACCTTCCGAAGGTATACAACCAGTGGTGTTCTGTAGTAAGATGGGAGAAGACGACAAGACCGTTCCTCCGCTCCAGAGAGTTCTTATGGCAGGAAGGTCACACCGCACATGCGACAGCAGAGGAAGCTCAGGAGAGAACGATCCAGATGTTAAACCTCTATGCAGATTTCTGCGAGGATTTCCTTGCGATCCCGGTCGTTCGCGGACAGAAGACAGATAAAGAAAAATTCGCAGGTGCTGAGGCAACCTATACCATCGAGTCCTTAATGCATGACGGAAAGGCACTCCAGTCCGGAACCAGCCACAACTTCGGCGATGGTTTTGCAAAGGCTTTCGGCATCCAGTATTCCGATAAGGACAACCAGTTAAAGTATGTTCACCAGACCTCCTGGGGTATGACAACACGTATGATCGGTGCCATCATCATGGTACACGGTGACAACGAGGGGCTTGTTCTTCCGCCGAACGTAGCTCCGACTCAGGTTGTGATCGTTCCGATCCGCCAGCAGCAGGAGGGCGTTCTTGAGAAAGCAAGAGAGGTCGAGGAAGTCCTCTCCAACTTCCGCGTAAAAGTTGATGATTCCGATAAGAGCCCGGGCTGGAAGTTCTCCGAGTCCGAGATGAGAGGAATCCCGGTTCGTGTAGAGCTCGGACCGAAGGATATCGAGGCAGGTCAGGCTGTATTAGTACGCCGTGACACCCACGAGAAGATCACAGTTGCTTTAAGCGAGATCGCAGAGAAGGTGGATGAGCTCTTAAAGACCATCCAGCACGACATGTACGAGCGCGCGAAAGCACACCGCGACGCACACACCTACGATGCCCACAACATGGAAGAGATGAAGGATATCGCTGACAACAAGCCGGGCTTCATCCGTGCGATGTGGTGCGGCTGCCAGGAATGTGAGGATAAGTTAAAGGAGCAGGTTGGCGTGACCTCCAGATGTATGCCGTTCAAGCAGGAGAAGCTTGCTGAGACATGTGTATGCTGCGGCAAGCCTGCAACAAAGATGGTATACTGGGGTAAAGCATATTAATGAACCAATGGAACATCAGGGATCTGACGCTCGGAGGGCTGTTTACAGCCCTCATCGGCGTCGGAGCTTTTCTTAAGATCACGATCCCGGTGCAGCCGGTGCCCATGCACTTTACGCTGCAGTTTTTCTTTGTGCTGCTTGCGGCGCTTTTGCTTGGATCAAAAAGGGCATTTGCCAGCGTGCTGACATATCTGGTGATCGGATTGTGCGGGATCCCGGTCTTTGCCACGGGCGGTGGTCCGGCGTATCTTTTGAAGCCCACGTTTGGCTTCCTCATCGGATTCGCGGCGGCGGCCTATGTGACGGGACGTGTGTTTGAGATCAGGAAGGAACCCTCCTTTTCATGGCTCTTATTTTCTGCATTTCTGGGACTTCTCGCGGATTATGGCTGCGGAATGGTCTATTTTTATGTGTGCAGCAATTTTATCCTTGGCGTAAGCGTCGGATGGAAGCTGGTGTTGATCAACTGCTTTCTTCTGACGGTCGGTGAGGATTTTATTTTATGTGTTCTGGCAGCGGTGCTGGCAAAGCGGCTGATCCCGATTCTGAAAAATCTGGTAACTGTTCAGTAGGTCTGCGCGCTTGCTGCGCTGACCGTAAGAAAACATAAGCCGGAAGGCAAAAATCCCATCGGCGTAGCCGATATGGAATGGATTTTTGCGTGTAACTGTGAGGGTACTGAACAGTTACAAAATCTGGATAAATAACGGTCAAGACATGCCGGTACACGCGCGAAGATGGCCGCAGTCAAGTACGGGCCGGATCGATAAGCACAGCGAAATCATGTGCAAAATCATAAGGAGGTGACCGGGCCGGTGAGAATTGAGATGCCCTATGAGGCGGAATGGATCATTGATAATATACGAAGCCATGGATATGAGGCATTTATCGTCGGCGGCTGTGTCCGGGACGCTGTCCTTGGCAGGATCCCGGGAGACTGGGACATCACGACCTCCGCAAAGCCGGAGCAGGTGAAGGAAATTTTTGGAAAGACCGTGGATACCGGCTTAAAGCATGGAACCGTGACGATCATCAAGCACGGAAAAGGCTATGAGGTGACCACCTACCGGATCGACGGGGAATATCTGGATGGAAGACATCCGGAGACCGTGGAGTTTACACCGGATCTCAGGGAAGATTTAAAGCGCCGTGACTTTACGATCAACGCCATGGCATACAGCCATGAGACGGGAATCGTAGATGAATTTGAGGGAATGGAAGATCTGAAACGCAGGGTGATCCGCTGTGTCGGATGCGCGGATGACAGGTTTACGGAGGACGCGCTGCGAATTCTCAGGGCTGTGCGTTTTGCGGCCCAGCTTGATTTTGTGATCGAGGATGAGACCTATAAGGCCATTGTCAAGATCGCCCCGAATCTCACCCATGTGAGCAAGGAGCGGATCCAGGTGGAGCTCACGAAGCTCCTGCTCTCGGATCATCCGGAGAAGATCTGGATGGTGGATGAGACGGGAATTGCAGACTATGTGACATTCGGGTTCCCGGAGGTGTTTGAGAGGGAGCTGGAGAGAGAAAATGCGCATGCTGCAGGGAGAAGCGAAACTTTGGGCAAATGCGGCTGCTCGACGGACGGGACTTCCAGAGAGGCTTTGAAAGAATGCTGGACCGGTCTCGCCGCGCTTCCGGCTGACAAATCCCATCGCTGGGCAGGTTTCCTGCGCCACATGACACCGGAGCAGGCGGTGAAGATCCTGCGCGGATTAAAACTTGACAACGACACGATCGGAAATGTGAAGAGCATGGTCATGGCGTTTCAGACACCGCTCGCGGTCGATAAGGTCCAGATACGGAAGCTTTTGAGCCGTGTGACGGAGTACCAGTTTCTGGGTGCCATGCAGCTTAAGAAGCTGGATGGAGATGAGACAGTTTCGGAGCTCCTGCGGCTTTTTGAGGAGATCAAAGAGGCTGGAGACTGCGTAAGCTTAAAACAGCTGGCGGTCAACGGCGGTGATCTTCTTCAGCAAGGTCTGGAAAAGGGAAAGCAGATCGGCGACGGACTCATGTATCTTTTGAATTTAGTGCTTGAAGAACCGGAATTAAATAAAAAAGATATATTATTAGAGAAAATTAATCAATTCAAGGAAATATGAGGTTACAGCTCAGCCATGCGCTGGTTTGGCTGAACAGTAACAAGATAAGTTGTATCATGAGAGGCATCTGCAGAGAATTTTGCAGGTGCCTTTTTTATGTAACAGGAAATTCCGAGGAATTCCCTGTTACATAAATAGGCACTGATGTGCCAAAGATGCGCATTCGCGCGAAGATGTAGACTGTCGCAAGCGATCGCGCTCGGCGTGAGAATGTGCCAGTGATGCGCACCCGCGAGAAGATGCAGGCTGCCCCATGCCCCGCCGCCCGGCGCGGGAATAATCTCCGGATTATTTTCATATCTTGTGCAGAAGGAAATTCCGGAAGCAGGGTGTGGACCGGAATGTTTGGCTGTCATACATCCGGTAGCAGTTATCGGTGGCAGCTTCCGGAGGTGTCGGAAAAGGTCAGAACAGGATATGGGGGGATAGCATCGTGATCGACTGGAAGGAAGAAGCGGAGAAAACGTATGGATTTCAGGTGGATGTTTTGCGGCGGGGACGCGGATCCTGGATCCTGGAGACGGATCAGGGGCTGCGGATCTTAAAAGAATATCGTGGAAGTGTGAACCGTCTGGAATTTGAAGAGGAGGTTTTGCGGTCATTAGACGGAATGGAGACCCTGAAGGCAGACCGGTATGTGAGAAATTCTGCGGGAGAACTGCTGTCGACGGCGGAGGACGGAACCAGATATATCGTGAAGGAATGGTTTGCGGACCGGGAATGTGATCTGAAGGACGAAAAAGAAGTATTGTCAGCGGTGCGGGCACTGGCGCTTTTGCACCGGCAGTTCCGCGGGATAGAGCGGCAGGAGGCGTGGAACAGGAGGTCAATGATCTCCCCGCCGCTGTTTGAGGCCATGCGCCGCCACAACAGAGAATTAAAAAAAGCGAGAACATATATCCGTGGGAAGAGAAAGAAAAATGAATTTGAACTCTGTGTGATCGGAAATTTTGAACGTTTTGCTGCCCAGTCTGCGGAAGCGGAGCACGGCATGGCGCAGCTATATGAAACACATGGAAAAGAGATTCTTGACGGTTATGCGGTCTGTCACGGGGAGCCGGATTACCACCATATCCTGATCGGGAACGGGTATGTGGCAGTGACGGAATTCAACCAGATGCATCTGGGAGTCCAGATGGAGGATCTGTACTATTTTTTAAGAAAGGTCATGGAGAAGCATGACTGGAACGAGCGGCTGGGGCAGCAGATTCTGGAAACTTACGAGAGGGTGCTGCCGGTCTCCGGGTCAGAGCGCCAGGTATTATATTATCTCCTTCTGTATCCGGAAAAGTACTGGAAACAGATCAATTTTTATTACAACGCCAACAAGGCCTGGGTGCCGGCGAAGAGTACGGAAAAAATCAGAAAGCTGGAGGCGCAGCAGGAGGCGAGGGAACGGTTTATCCATATGATCGCTGAAATCAGGTGAGGCCGCAGGAAGTAAAAGACTTGCGGAAACGGATCATTGTGTGATAAGATATGGTATAAAAATGCGGCCGTGAGCGGAAAATACTACGGTCAGAAGCAAAGGAGGAAATCCCCATGAAATGTCCATTTTGTGGTGCCCAGGATACAAAGGTCATCGACTCGCGCCCGGCAGATGACAACAGTTCGATCAGACGCCGCCGTCAGTGCGAGGAGTGCGGAAAGCGCTTTACAACATATGAAAAATTAGAGACACTGCCGCTTATGATCATTAAGAAAGATGATTCCAGAGAGCCGTATAACCGTGCGAAGATCGAAAACGGAATCCTTTTGTCATGTCATAAGCGTCCGGTCTCATCAGAACAGATCACAAAGATGATCGACGAGATCGAGAAAGAGATCTTCAGTATGGAAGAACGTGAGATCCCATCTGTGACGATCGGTGAGCTTGTCATGAAAAAACTCAAGCGGGTGGATGAAGTCGCCTATGTCCGCTTCGCATCCGTCTACAGGGAGTTTAAGGATGTGAACGCGTTTATGGATGAACTGGCGAAGTTCTTGAATAATAAATAAGGAGAAAAAGTTCAGTCATGTGTTGGATTGCAGAGAAAATGCAAAAAAGGGTATGATTGGGCTATTATGTAATAAGCAGCAGTATGTTTGAGACATTTTATCCAGGGAACTATGTGGACAGCGCATACGGGATCCCGTACGAGAAACTTTATGAGAGAGGATACCGGGGAATCATCTTTGACGTGGACAATACACTGGTTCCCCACGGGGCACCGGCGGATGCGCAGGCGATCGAGCTCTTTGAGAGGCTTCGAAGGATCGGGTTTTCCACCTGCATCCTTTCCAATAATAAGGAGCCGCGGGTATCGCCCTTTGCGGACAAGGTGGGAAGTCCTTATATTTTTAAGGGCGGGAAGCCGTCGAGAAAAGGATATGAGCGGGCGATGGAGCGGATGAATACAGACCGTGATACCACTTTTTTTGTCGGCGACCAGCTTTTTACGGATGTCTGGGGCGCAAACCGGACAGGCCTCTATTCGATCCTTGTGAAGCCCATCAATCCGAAGGAGGAGATCCAGATCGTCTTAAAACGGTATCTTGAGGCGGTAGTTCTCCTGTTTTACCGGAAATGGTTGAAAAAAATGGACCGGACAAGCGGGGATTTTTGCAAAAAATAGTTGAAAACCGTTGGATAATAGTATAGAATAGGATAGAATCAGCTATAAGCGTGAAATTTGAAATGAAATAATTGGAAACAGTTTTAAGGAGGATTATCATTTATGGTATCAGCAGGTGATTTCAGAAATGGCGTTACACTTGAAATCGATGGACAGGTTGTTCAGATCTTAGAGTTCCAGCACGTAAAACCGGGTAAGGGCGCGGCTTTCGTTAGAACAAAATTAAAAAACGTTATCAACGGCGGTGTAGTTGAGAGAACCTTCCGTCCGACCGAGAAATTCCCGGCAGCAAGAATCGACCGCGTAGATATGCAGTATCTGTATGCAGACGGTGATCTTTACAACTTCATGGATGTTAACACATACGAGCAGATCGCATTATCCACAGATGTTGTAGGTGATGCATTAAAGTTCGTTAAAGAGAACGAGACAGTGAAAGTCTGCTCCTACAACGGCAAGGTATTCTCTGTTGAGGCTCCGTTATTCGTAGAACTCGAGATCACAGATACAGAGCCGGGCTTCAAGGGCGATACAGCTACAGGCGCAACAAAGCCGGCTACTCTTGAGACAGGCGCTCAGATCAACGTTCCGTTATTCGTAAACCAGGGCGATCGCGTTAAGATCGATACACGTACTGGTGAGTACCTTTCCAGAGCTTAATTCACGTAGTATTATAACCCCAGGAAACCTTATGTTTCCTGGGGTTTTCGTTCCATAAAACGCTGTAAAATACGCACAAATAGTAACGTAATAGTAACAAACTGATAACACTGTGTTTATGAACGCTGCCAGCCCCTATTCTGGCGGCTTTTTTTCATCTTCTTTACGAAAAATTGCGTAACCGGTTGCCAATTGGGTAAAATTTTCTTATAATGGAAAGCACAGAGAAAGGAAGTGAACACATAATGGAAGGTCGAAGTCATACGATGGAAGCAGACGCACACCCTGAACCGGTGGCAATAGGCATGACGGGGACGCTCTGTTATGTGTATTGCCGAATCTGACTGTACAGGAGCCTGCCGACCGGCGCGGGGAAATGCGGCGGCTGCAGGTGCTTTTTGCTTCCATGATCATGTAAAAACAGGTAAGCGGAATGCTGAGTGGAAAACTGATTATGGGGGAAAAGAAAATGCCGAATGATGGAAATGAAACATTTGACATGGAGCATCTTCTCGAGCTGGCGCGGGAGAAAAAGTACCGCCTGCTGAAGGAAGAGCTCGTGGAACTGAACGAGGTAGATATCGCTTCGTTCATTGAAGAACTGGATTCCGAGCGCACGGTTATCGTGTTCCGGATGCTGCCGAAAGCGCTGGCAACAGAGGTGTTTGCCGAGCTTCCGGTGGACAAGCAGAGCCACATTATCAACAGCATCACAGATAAGGAGCTTTCCGAGATCGTGGAAGAGCTTTACGTGGATGATGCCGTAGATCTGGTGGAGGAACTCCCGGCAACGGTGGTCCGCCGTGTCCTTCAGAACACGAAGCCGGAGACGAGAAAACTGATCAACCAGTTTTTAAACTATCCGGAAAATACAGCCGGAAGTATCATGACGGCCGAGTATATCGGTTTGAAGAAAAATATGACGGTGGAACAGTGTTTCGCCTATATCCGTCACCATGCTGTGAATTCGGAGACGATCTACACCTGCTATGTGATGGATGAAAAGCGGATGCTGGACGGAGTTGTCACGGTGAAGGATCTTCTCCTTCAGCCTTATGAACGTCAGGTGGGTGATATTATGGACACCCACGTCATAAAGGTCCGGACAACGGACGATCAGGAGCTGGTAGCTGATACGATGAACAAGTATGGCCTGCTCTCCATGCCGGTGGTCGACAGTGAGGACCGTCTGGTCGGGATCATCACCGTTGACGATGTCATGGAAGTCATGGAAGAAGAGGCCACAGAGGACTTCGAGAAGATGGCGGCGATGCTTCCGAGTGAAAAGCCGTATCTGAAAACCGGCGTTTTCACGCTGGCAAAAAACAGGATCCCGTGGCTTTTGATCTTAATGCTTTCCAGCACGATCACGGGTGGGATCCTTGTGAAATATGAGAATGCCTTCGCGGCGATCCCGCTTCTTGTAAGCTTTATCCCGATGCTTATGGATACCGGCGGAAACTCCGGAAGCCAGAGCAGTACGATGATCATCCGTGGTATGGCCATCGGTGATGTGGAACCGGCGGATATCCTGAAGGTAGTATGGAAGGAAGTCCGGGTGGGAATCATCGTTGGATTCGTTCTGGCGGTGGTAAATTTCCTCCGTCTGATGATCCAGTACCCGGGAAACACGCTGATCTGCGTGACGGTTGTGATCAGCCTGTTCTGTACGGTCATCGTTGCGAAGACAATCGGATGTACACTGCCGATCGGAGCTAAGGTATTAAAGCTTGATCCGGCGATCATGGCGTCACCGATGATCACGACGATCGTGGATGCGGTGAGTCTGATGGTGTACTTTAATCTTGCCTGCCATTTATTGGATATGACAGTATAGAGACAGGAAGGAAAACAAACTGCTGAATGACAGAGGCAGGAACCAACAGGAATGTCTGTCTGCGAAATCTTTTTGCAGATAAATATATATCAACAGGAGATATGGATTATGGAAAAAGTCAGAACAAGATTTGCACCGAGCCCGACCGGCCGGATGCATGTAGGTAATTTAAGAACAGCTCTTTACACATACCTGATAGCAAAGCATGAGGGTGGAGATTTTATTCTCCGTATTGAGGATACAGATCAGGAGCGCCATGTTGAGGGCGCTGAGGGCATCATCTACCGGACACTGGCAGAGACTGGCCTGATCCATGATGAGGGTCCGGATAAGGATGGCGGATATGGTCCGTATGTCCAGAGTGAGCGTCAGAAAGCCGGAATCTACATGGAGTACGCGAAAAAGCTCGTAGAAAAAGGCGAGGCATACTACTGCTTCTGCACCCAGGAACGCTTAAACACATTAAAGAAGACCGTAAACGGTGAGGAGATCATGGTTTACGATAAGCACTGCCTGCACCTTTCAAAGGAAGAGGTTGAGGCAAACTTAAAGGCAGGAATGCCGTTCGTTATCCGCCAGAACAACCCGAAAGAGGGAACCACCACCTTCCACGATGAGATCTACGGAGACATCACAGTAGACAACGCGGAGCTTGACGATATGGTCCTCATCAAATCCGACGGATTTCCAACTTATAACTTCGCAAACGTTGTGGATGACCATCTGATGAAGATCACGCACGTTGTCCGCGGCAATGAGTACCTGTCCTCTTCCCCGAAGTACAATCGTCTCTACGATGCATTCGGCTGGGAAGTTCCGGTCTATGTACACTGCCCGACGATCACGAACGAGGAGCACAAGAAATTAAGTAAGAGAAGCGGTCACTCTTCCTTCGAGGATCTTCTCGAGCAGGGCTTCTTAACAGAGGCAATCGTAAACTTCGTTGCCCTCCTGGGCTGGTCTCCGGCGAACAATCAGGAGTTCTTTACTCTTGAGGAGCTTGTAAAAGAGTTTGATTACCACAATATGAGCAAATCCCCGGCTGTCTTTGATATGACAAAGCTTCGCTGGATGAACGGCGAGTACATCAAGAAAATGGATGATGAGAAATTCTTCGAGCTCGCAAAGCCGTACCTTGAGGCTGTGATCAGGAAGCCGTTGAACTTAAAGAAGATCGCCGGAATGGTAAAGACAAGAATTGAGACCTTGCTTGAGATTGCGGATCAGATCGACTTCTTTGAGGAGATGCCGGAGTACAGTGCGGATATGTATATCCATAAGAAGATGAAGACAACAAAGGAGAACTCTTTAGAGACATTAAAAGAGGTTCTTCCGATCCTCGAGGCACAGGATGACTTCAGCAATGACGCCCTTTTCGAGGCTCTTTCCAAGTATGTTGCCGATAAGGGTGTAAAGACAGGCTTTGTTATGTGGCCGATCCGTACTGCTGTATCCGGAAAACAGATGACACCGGCAGGCGCTACCGAGATCATGGAGATCATCGGAAAAGAGGAGTCCCTGACTCGTATCAGGAAGGGAATTGAGCTGCTGGAGAATGCACAGTGATCCTGAAATCCGGCAGATCCTGGCGGACGGATGACCGGTCCGGTTGTCATGGAAAGCAGCTGCGTGCTGTGGGACAGGGAAAGACGGCTGTTTAGAAATGGATGAGTATGGATTTTAATCAAGCACAGAGGACGGCTCTGGAACACCGGGACGGACCGATGATGGTCCTCGCGGGTCCGGGGTCCGGAAAAACGACAGTAATTACACACAGAATCAGGAGATTGCTGGAGGCGGGCGTTGACCCCTCCGGCATTCTTGTCATTACGTTCACAAAAGCCGCAGCCACGGAGATGAAGGAGCGGTTTCTGAGACTGGCGCGGGAGGAAGATGGAAAACGGAAGCCAGCCGGAACAACCTCTCTGGAAGCTGCGGGCACACGCGTAAGCTTCGGAACCTTCCACTCTGTCTTTTACCATATCTTAAAGTGGGCGTACCGTTTTCCTGCCGGAAACGTGATAAGCGGAGAGGAAAAACGCCGGTATTTTAAGGCATTTCTCGATGAATCAGAGATGGAGGTGGAGGATGAGGCGGAATTTATTTCATCCATCATCAACGAGATCAGCTATGTGAAGGGCGAGCGACTGGATTTAAAATATTACTATTCCCAGAACTGCCCGGAGGAGTGGTTTAAGAAGCTCTATGACGGATATGATGAGATGCTGAAGAGAACGGGAAAGATCGACTTCGATGATATGCTCGTCATGTGCCATGAGCTCTTTACGGAAAGAAAAGATATTCTGGCTGCATGGCAGAAGAAGTTCCGGTACATCCTTGTGGATGAGTTTCAGGACATCAATCTTTTACAGTACCAGGTAGTCCGTATGCTGGCGCTGCCGGAAAACAATCTTTTTATCGTCGGAGATGATGATCAGTCCATTTACCGGTTCCGCGGGGCGAAGCCGGAGATCATGCTGGGATTTGAGAAAGATTTTCCGGGGACGAAGAGAGTTCTTCTCGGAACAAATTACCGGTCCACAAAGGAGATCGTGGAGACCTCCCTGCGGCTCATCGAGCACAATACGGTCCGCTTCGAGAAAAAGCTGGAGCCGTTCCGGGGATCCGGAAGACCGGTGGATTTCCGGGTCTTTGATAATCCGGGGCATGAGATGGACACCGTGGCACAGAGTATCCGGGCGTATCATGACGCCGGGTACGCCTGGAACGAGATCGCGGTGTTGTTCCGCACAGGGGCAAATTCCGGGCTGATGGCGGAGCGGCTTATGGGGTACAATATCCCGTTTAAGCTCCGGGACGTGATCCCGAACCTCTATAACCACTGGATCGCAAAGGACCTCTTTGCCTATATGGAGATCGCTGCAGGCAGCCGGAAACGGTCTGACTTCTACCGGATCATGAACCGGCCGAACCGGTATTTCAGCCGGGATGCCTTTGACACGCCGACGGTGTCTTTTGACCGGTTGAAGTCCTTTTATCAGGACAGGGACTGGATGGAGGACCGGATCTGTGATCTGGAAGCGGATCTTCGGGCGATGTCGAGGCTGAAGCCGGTGGCGGCGGTGAACTATATCCGAAAGGTCATTGGGTATGACGATTATCTAAGATCCTACGCGGAATTCCGTCGGATGAAGCCGGAGGAGCTTTTTGAGACGGCGGACAAGCTTGCGGAAAGTGCGGCGGAATTTGAGACCTTTGAGGCGTGGAAGGAACATGCGGCAAAGTACGAGGAAGAACTAAAGAAGCAGAGTCTTGAGGAGACCGGGGAGACAGAGGACCGGGTGACACTGTCCACGATGCACAGTGCAAAGGGACTGGAATATCCTGTGGTCTTTGTGGTGGACGCAAACGAAGGCATCGTTCCGCACCACAAGGCGGGGCTTTCTGCGGATATCGAGGAAGAACGGCGGCTGTTCTATGTGGCGCTGACCCGCGCAAAGGACCGGCTTCATGTGGCGGCGGTGCGGGAGCGGTATCACAGAAAGACGGATGTTTCGCGGTTTATCGAGGAAGCCGGATTATAAAGGAAAGAGGAAAAACATGGGACTTGTCCATATTTACTGTGGAGACGGAAAGGGAAAGACCAGCGCAGCGATAGGGCTTGCGGTCCGGGCTGCGGGCTGTGGGAGACGCGTGGTGGTGGCGCGCTTTTTAAAGACGGATGACTCCGGAGAAGTGGATATCTTAAAGAGACTCCCGGAGGTGACGCTGATCCCGTGCCGGAAGAACTTTGGCTTTGTCCGTTCTATGGAAGAGGATACGAAAAGAAAGTGCGCGGCTTATAACAGAGAACTGTTTTCGGATGCGGTGAAACTGGCAGAAGACGCGGACCTGGTGGTCTTTGACGAGATCATGGCGGCGGTCAATTACGGAATGATCCCGGAAAAGGACGTTCTGGATTTCCTGGAAAAACGGCCGAAAAAAGGTGAGCCGGACGGGCTGGAGGTAGTCCTTACGGGACGGAATCCGTCGGAGGCATTGATCGCAGCAGCGGACTATGTGTCAGAGATCTGTAAGCGGAAACATCCATTTGATAAAGGAATCAAGGCAAGACGTGGTGTTGAGTACTAAAAGATGCATGTCTGAACCGTAACAATCATTCTTCCTATTGATTTTGTAGATATTTACTGGTATTCTATAAAAAGAATGTGTCCCGGCGCATTCCTGCACCGGGCGCGGCCGCTGAAACAATGCGGCTGGAATCAACGGCAGATTGCCGGAAATGAGAGGAAAATTAAGGTATGGCAAAGGACAAGAACATGAATCAGGACGCAGCAAACGACGAGGAGATGACCGTTACCCTGACATTGGACGATGGAACGGATTTAGAGTGCGTGGTCCTTACGATCTTCGAGGCGGCTGATAAGGAATATATTGCGCTTCTCCCGTTAGACGGCAATGAGGCGGAGGATGGAGAGGTTTACTTATACCGCTACACTGAAGATGCAAACGGAAATCCGGATATCCAGAATATCGAGAGCGACGAGGAGTATGAGATCGTTGCGGACGCCTTCGATGAGCTTCTTGACACAGAAGAGTATGAAGAGATCGTCAGCGAGGAAGATTTAGAGGATTAAAGCTGGGGAGCGAGACTATGTGCCCCACTATGCCTGATGAGCAGATGACAAAAATTCCCTTCCTTTTCAGCTTGTTTTGTGCTATGCTAAATACACTTGTGGCTGTATTGGACCACATGGTGTGCCATCTGTCCCTGAACAGAAAACTTTTCAGGCATATTTATTTTTATGTAAAAACCATCGGAACTGTCCAGCAGATCCGCGCAGGAGATGCGCTGACCTGCTGGACAGTTCCAGACGTTTAGAAAGGAAAATTACCATGAAACTTGGCATTGTCGGCCTGCCGAACGTAGGTAAAAGTACATTATTCAACTCTTTGACAAAGGCGGGCGCTGAATCCGCAAACTATCCGTTCTGTACCATCGACCCGAACGTGGGCGTTGTTCCGGTACCGGATTTCCGTTTAAAACTCTTATCAGATCTTTATAACTCCGAGAAGATCACACCGGCTGTGATCGAGTTCGTAGATATCGCAGGTCTCGTAAAGGGTGCATCCAAAGGTGAGGGACTCGGAAACCAGTTCCTTGCGAATATCCGTGAGGTGGATGCCATCGTTCACGTTGTCCGCTGCTTCGAGGACCCGAACGTTATCCATGTAGACGGAAGCGTTGATCCGCTCCGCGACATCGAGACTATCAACTTAGAGCTGATCTTCTCTGATATCGAGGTCATTGACCGCCGGATCGCGAAGATGGGCAAGGGAGCAGCTTCCAACAAGGCACTTGCGAAGGAATTAAACATCTTAAAGGCTGTGAAGGAACACCTCGAGAATGGTAACCTTGCAAAGAGCTTTGAGTGTGAGGACGATGAGGAGCAGGCATTTGTTGCTTCCTTAGATCTCCTTACCTGGAAACCGGTGATCTTCGCTGCGAACGTCGGTGAGGACGATCTTGCCGATGACGGCGCTTCCAATCCGCATGTACAGGCTGTCCGCAAGTTCGCTTCTGAGAACGACAGCGAAGTGTTTGTTGTGTGCGCCCAGATCGAGGAGGAGATCTCCGAGTTAGATGACGATGAGAAAAAGATGTTCTTAGATGATCTTGGTTTAAAGGAGTCCGGACTTGATAAGCTGATCTCAGCAAGCTACCGTCTCCTTGGTCTTATCAGCTACCTGACAGCAGGTGAGAAAGAGACCCGTGCATGGACTATCAAGGTCGGCACAAAAGCACCGCAGGCGGCAGGAAAGATCCACACCGATTTCGAGCGCGGATTTATCAAGGCTGAGGTTGTAAACTACAAGGATCTCTTAGACTGTGGTTCCTACAACGGAGCGAAGGAAAAAGGTCTTGTCCGCATGGAAGGCAAGGATTACGTGATGAAGGACGGAGATGTCGTATTATTCCGTTTCAACGTATAATTTCCAGACAGGGTTGGTTTTATAAGAAAAAATTAAAAGCCATGGAACATGTAAAATAATTGTTCCATGGCTTTGTTTTTGATGCGCACTCGCGCGAAGATGTAGATTGCTGCAAGCAGCTGCACGGGGTGTGGGAATGTGTTAGGGCACATCTTCAGTATCCGCTGTAAAATTACTTATGCAGGATTTCCCACACAGTGGAGACATACAGTCGCAGCCCTGTAAGCAGGGATGCCTCATCGAAGTTGAAGTGGTCATTGTGGTGTGGTGCAGCGATGGTAGAGCCGATGCACATATAGGCGGCTTTTCCACCGTGGGATTGGACTTTCGCCATCAGGTAGGTGGCGTCCTCGGAGCCGGAGAAAGCGGCTTCCCTTACATAGTTGGTGATGGCGGCGACTCTGGCAGCACCCGCGTGGATGAATGGTTCCATTTCAGGGTCGCTGTCGGCGCTGGATGCGCTGCCCATGATCTTTGTATCCACGGAACAGTCGAACATCTCCGCAGCCCCCTTTGCGGCGTTCATGGCTTTTTTGAGGACAAGATTCTGAATATCGGCTGTTTCACCCCGGGTTTCGAAGCGGATCAGAGCATCAGCCGGAACCACATTTCGTCCGCTGCCGCCCTCAATCGTCCCCACATTGATTCGGGACGCGCCTCTGGAATCCTGGCAGGCGGTATGCATGGCGAGAGTGGCTGAGCATGCCGCGAGGATTGCGTTCTTTCCGTCCTGCGGGGACATTCCTGCGTGGGCGGAAATTCCCTTAAATTCCGCGTCCACCTTTGTTGTGGAGAGAAATCCCCTGGAGAGAGCCACCAGGGAACCTGTTTTCCATCCCATTCCGAGATGACCGGTGAGAAAATAATCTACATCGTCAAGAATTCCGCCCTCCGCGATAGACTGGGC
>CAKRNI010000034.1 GCA_934370915.1 uncultured Lachnospiraceae bacterium | reverse complement strand
ATAGATCCCCATCTCCACCTCAAAGGATCCCACATCGATGGCTGCAAATGTAAGGGCTGCCATGTTTTTTCCTCCTTACTCTGTGCGCGACGATCGCCGGACCCGTTTTATGTCCATCATATCGCCTGCATCAAATATCTGTTGATATAAGAATCGGTCCGGATTTTACCGGACCGTATCTCTCTAATAATTACCTAAAATTCTCATGACGGAAGCTTCCGCAGCAAGACCGGTCAGCGCATTTCTCACGCCCGCATCGCTTAAGTTTCCTTCGAAATCCACGAAGAACCGGTACTCAAAGCTCTTTTCCGGAATAGGTCTGGATTCAATCATCGTCATATTGACATTGTTAAAAATAAAGTTTCCAAGGATGTTGTATAGGGAACCGCTCTTGTGCGGGATCTCAAAGGCCACGCTGATCTTTCCGGCGGTCTTTGCGTACACCGGCTCTTTTCCAAGGATCAGAAATCTCGTCGTATTTCCCTTGACGTTGTTGATCTCCTCCGCGAGAATCTCCATTCCATAGAGTTCTCCCGCTGTACGGCTTGCGACAGCCGCCTGGGACGGATCCTTCTCCTCCATGACCTTCTTTGCAGCCACAGCCGTGTTTAAGACAGCGATCTGTTTCCAGTCTTTATGGGCGGACAGGAAATCAGAGCTCTGGGCCAGAGCCTGGGCATGGGAGTAAACGGTCCTGATATCGGAGAGCTTCGCTCCCGGAACGCCGAGCAGCATATGGGCAACCGGGACATAGACCTCGCCGACTATGTAATTCTTGTACTTTAAGAGCAGGTCGTAATTGTTGATCACGAAACCTGCAGTGGAATTCTCGATGGGAAGTACCGCATAATCAGCGCGTCCCTCTTCCACCTCGCGCATCGTGTCCTCGAACTCCGGAACATGGTAAAGATCCGCATCTTCGCCGAAATATAACTTCGCGGCCGCATGGCTGTAAGCGCCCTCGACGCCTTGGAAGACGATCTTTTTATTCTTCTTCCCGATGGTCTCCACTTCCGTAAATCCGGTGTCCATTCCCATACCGTGAGCGGATAACAGGCTGTACTGGTATCTGCGGCTGACGGACATTAACTGGGAAAAGATCTCCTTTACCGCCTCTTTATTGAACTCACTGTGGGCCAGCTCCTGGACCGCCGCGATCTTCTGTGCTTCTCTCGCCGCATCGTAAACGGCTTTTCCTGTTCCGATCTTATATTCCGCAACATCTCCGCATACGGACATGCGCTCCTCAAACAAACGGACGATCTCTTTATCGATCACGTCCAGCTTGTCCCTGCATTCTTTTAAGTCAAGATTTTTCATATATTTTATGCCTCTGCTTTCTGTCATTCCTCTGTCTGCATTTCCTTCAGCATTCCGATCAGCACGTTTCTTGTGTACGCACCGGGATGTTTCCGGTCATCACCTTCCAGTTCTTTTACATAGAATGGTTTTCCGTAGTAGATGGTAATATGGGACGGGGTGATAAACGGGAAGTGTTTTTCCAGCACCTCCGCCGTTCCCGTCATTGCCACCGGGATAACCGGGCAGCCGGATTTCTCCGCAATCTTTAAGCTTCCCTCTTTAAACGGGAGAAGCTCCGTGATATCTTCATTTGTATTTCTCGTTCCCTCCGGGAAAATCCAAATGGAAACGCCGTTTTTTACCTTCTCGATTCCCTGAAGGATCGTCTTTAAGCCTTCTTTGATGTTCTTTCTGTCTAAGAACAGGCAGTTCACGTTCACCATCCAGGTGCGTAAGAGTGGGATCTTTTCCATCTCCTTTTTTGCGACGAAACCGAGCAGGGTCGGAACTGTCGTGTAGCCGGCAAGGATATCAAAGTAGCTTCTGTGGTTTCCCACATAAAGAACCGCCTTGCCTTCCGGTATATTTTCAGCACCCTTCACTGTCACAGTCACGCCGGCAAGCTTTAAAAGCAGACCGAACACGGAACGTACCATTTTAATCGTCTCCAGATCCCGCGCGTGGGGATCTTTCTTTCCAAGCGATACCTGTGCCACAAGGAACGGATAGCTGAAGATCAGAAATCCCACCAGTGTGAACAGGACAAGTAATAATCTTATCATAAGTAACAAACCTCCCATATTTTCTTTAACAGTAACGGTGCTCTCTTACGGTCAGCACAGCAGGTGTGCCCACCTATTGAACAATTGCCTTTCATACACTTTAAAGAGTTACAGCAATGAGGTTCATAAGTTATATTATATTAAATAAACCTCTTATTTGCAACTCAAATGCACCTCGAATCCATCTAAAATCCAGCTCAAATCTGTCTAGATATTGGCTTTTCTGTTGCCGGATCTCTGGAAAGGATTTCCTCTTTTCCTCCTGTCAGATATTCAAAGAGAAGTCCTGTCATGAACCAGAATGGAGCAAAATCCAGCCTGATCACGTCGTCGACGTTCAACATCCGCCCGGTGTAATCCCACGGACATATACCAAAGCTTTTCAAGAATGTTCCCGTAAGGTATTCTGCGAAAAAAATCAGGACCATGTCCAGGATCCCATGGCGGAAGATCCTGTCTTTTACCGCGATCCTTCCCCTGTCTCCGATCCAGCTGTCCACCCATTTCCCGATGGGACCCAGCAGGACGCCCATTCCATATATCGGGAACATGTACATCGATGTCTTTCCCATGAATTTCATGTCTCCCGCCGCGAAAGCTTCCACGGAGGTCAAAAGGATCTCAAGTCCCCATCCCGTCAGACCGCAGAGCATGAAATTTCTGACCCACGTTTTCCATCTGCCGCCGGATCTTTTTCTCACTGTAATTTTCTGATTCTTGTTTTTCTGATTCCATCTGTTCATAAAACCAGTATCTGTGATTCTCCGATTCACTATGCAGCCTTTTCCACGGTGCATTTTTCCACTTTTATTTTTCCGCGGTTCATGCCCTGGAAAGTCAGGATCAGCCGTTTACTCTATACATACTGATTTTTTCCAAGATCATACTCATAATCGATCGACGCGAGTTTCTCATCCACGTCTTTTCTGTCAAGGCAAAGTGACCTGCACAGCTCGTCCATGTCCGGATAATTGTCCCGCAGCTGTGTGTTGATATAGCTTAACAGCATAATCGGATCTTTCGGTATCTTCGTCATCTCTCTCCTTTCCCGGATAATTCTTTCTCTCCAAACCATCCGCCGCCTTTACTTTCTGAATCCTCCTGTGTTATACTATAAACCATATGTGAGATGATTGCAAACGAAAGGGGATTTAAAAACCATGAAACACCTTCTGCTGCTCGGAACGGGAGGAACGATCGCCTGCAAGAGAGGTGAAAACGGTCTGACACCGCTCCTCACCGGCGATGAATTGTTATCCTATGTACCGGATGCGAAAAAATTCTGCGAAGTGGAGACGGTGCAGGTCTTAAACATCGACAGCACGAATATGCACCCGAAGCACTGGCTGAAGCTGGCTCAGGTCCTGGAGGAGAATTATGACGATTATGACGGCTTCGTAATCTGCCACGGCACCGATACTATGGCCTACACCGCTGCTGCCATGTCCTATCTCGTCCAGCACTCCAGCAAGCCCATCGTCATCACCGGTGCCCAGAAGCCCATCGACCTTGACGTGACGGACGCGAGAACAAACCTTCTTGACAGTCTGCGTTTTGCCGCCTCCGAACGTGCCCACGGCGTGACTATCGTATTTGACGGAAAAGTCATTGCGGGAACCCGAGGAAAGAAGGAGCGCAGCAAGAGCTACAACGCATTCTCCAGCATTAACTTCCCGTACCTCGCCGTGATCCAGGACGAACATATTTTATATTACATCGACGACAAGTGGCAGGACCGTGAGAGCGTCCGCTTCTACCACGAGATGGACAGCCAGGTCAGCCTCTTAAAGCTGATCCCGTCCATGGATTCCAGCCTCCTCGACTATATGGCGGAGCACTATGACGCGGTCGTTATCGAGTCCTTCGGCGTCGGCGGACTCCCGTCCTATGAATCCGGTGACTTCTACAGCTCCATCGAAAAATGGATTTCCATGGGCAAGACCGTCGTCATGACCACTCAGGTCACCCAGGAAGGCAGCAATATGTCCGTCTATGAAGTCGGACAGAAAATCAAAAATGCTTTCGGTCTCATTGAATCCTACGATATGACGTTAGAAGCGACCGTGACAAAGCTGATGTGGATCCTCGGTCAGACCAAAGACCATGACAAGGTCCGCGAGATGTTCTACCAAACAATCAACCACGACATTCTTTGGAATACCGGACGAAGATAACCGGATCCGACCTGTCAGGATCCATAAAATGGGGCTGTCACAGCGGCAATGTAATTGCCGGGCGACAGCCCCGTTCCTTTATGCAAAAAGCGGACCGTGATTATGGTTTCCACTCTTTTCTGTATTCTTCAAATTCTTCATCCGAACAGTATATGGTATGCCCCGGACTTACTTCATGATAAAATGGAAGATTGGATTCACTATAATGATGTATCTCCGGATCATAATGTAGCTTAACACGTTTTTTCTCCTTTCGAGGATCTGGTTCTGGGATCGCCGAAAGCAGAGCTTTTGTATACGGATGCAAAGGATTTTTAAACAATTCCTCTGAATCTGCCATTTCGACCAGTTTTCCGAAATACATGACACCAATCCGGTTAGAGAAATACTTGACAACCGAAAGGTTATGAGCAATAAACAGGATCGTCAGCCCCATTTCTCCTTTCAATTTGTTTAACAAATTGATGACCTGCGCCTGAACAGACACATCAAGAGCTGATACTGGTTCATCGGCGATCACCATCTGCGGTTCCACGATCAACGCTCTCGCTATACCAATACGCTGACGCTGACCACCAGAGAACTCATGCGGATATCGAGATGCATGCTCTGCCTGAAGTCCCACATGCTCCAGCATTCGGATCACTCTTGTGCGCAGTTCTTCCGGATCCTTTACACCACGGATCTTTAGTCCTTCTGCAATAATTTCCTGAACTGTCATTCTTGGATTTAAAGAGGCTATCGGATCTTGAAAGATCATTGCAATATTATCTGTAATATACTGGTGAAGCTCCTTATTCATTTTTCCGGAAATTTCTCTGTCGTTAAATTTTACAGTGCCTCCGGTTGGATCATAAAGGCGGATGATCGTTCGTCCCGTCGTTGTTTTTCCGCAACCGGATTCTCCAACGAGACCAAATGTCTCACCACGCTTTACATAAAAGGATACATCATCAACTGCTTTCACGGTTGATTTTTTTCCTTTATTTCTTGTTGTAAAATACATACTCAGATGCTCCACATCCAGAATATGATCTTGAGCCTCTGCTAAAGTTGTCTTTTTATTCTCCACGTTCTGCCTCCTCCATCATTCTGGCGATGCGGTGTTTTAAAATATCCGGCATCTCAACTTTGGGTGCATCTGGATGTAAAAGCCACGTAGACGCGTAATGAGTATCAGAAATTCTAAAATACGGCGGTTCCTTATCGAAGTCAATCTTCATCGCATATTTATTTCTGGCTGCAAACGCATCTCCCTTTGGCGGATAAAGCATGTTCGGCGGAGCACCAGGAATCGCGTATAATGTTTCTTCCGTATGGAGATCTGGCATCGCTGATAACAGAGCCCATGTGTACGGGTGTGCCGGACGATAGAAGATATCCTCACACGTTCCCACTTCCACGATCCGTCCTGCATACATCACGCATACGCGATCTGCAATATTGGCAACAACACCTAAGTCATGAGTGATAAAAACGACCGATAAATCACGTTCCCGTTTCATATCCTCGATCAATTCCAAAATGCGTGCCTGAATTGTCACATCAAGCGCGGTCGTTGGCTCATCACAGATCAGGATCTCCGGATTACAGGCAAGCGCGATCGCAATCACGATACGCTGTCTCATGCCACCGGAAAACTGGAACGGATATGCTTCATAGCGCTCTGCTGCATTGGGAATTCCTACTGCCTCCATCAGCTCGATTGCTCTCTGCTTTGCCTTTGATTTCTCTATAGAACCACTTAAAACTAATGCCTCTGTAATCTGTTTCCCTATCTTCATGATTGGATTCAGGGCAGACAGCGGATCCTGGAATACCAGAGAAATTCGTTTTCCCCTGATTTTATAAAAATCTTTTTCTTTATATTTTGCCATATCTTCGCCCTGATACATGATCGAGCCACTGTCAATATGACCATTTTTTGCAAGGATCCCAAGGATTGCCTTAATTGTAACTGATTTTCCTGAACCAGATTCTCCTACGATCGCCAGTGTTTCTCCCTTCATCAGGTCAAAGCTCACATCACGAACCGCATGGACCGTTCCCGCAAATGCATTAAAGGAAACTGAAAGATCTTTTACACTTAAAATAGGTTCCATATGATTTCTCTCCTTTCCTTATGCACCACGCTGAGTCGGATCGAACGCGTCACGCAGGCCATTAGACAGCATATTAAACGCGATCATTAATATGGAAATTACAATTGCCGGGAAAAATACCTGATTCGGATACTGCTGCATAACCTTCTGTCCCTGAGACAACAAAACCCCGATAGAACTCTCCGGTGCACGGATACCAAGTCCAATATATGCCAGAAACGACTCTGTAAAGATCGCACCAGGAATCGCGATCATGGCACGAGTGATGATCGGACCAATGGAGTTTGGTAAAATGTGACGGAAAATCAATGCCATATCTTTAACACCAAGAGTTCTGGCCGCAAGTACATATTCACTTCCTTTATATCGATAAAACTGGGAACGGATCATTCTGGCTGTACCGATCCAGTTCTGCACCACAAGACAAAGAATAATTGATAGAATACCAGTTCCGAAAAACAGGATAAATAATGTTACAACGACAATTTCCGGGAACGAACCGATGATCTCTGTCAGACGCATCATGATCATATCGATCTTTCCACCGTAATATCCGGCGATTGAACCATACACGATACCAATAAAAACATTACAGATCACGGAGATAAATGCAATTGCCAAAGAAACCCTGGCGCCGCGCCACATTCGCACCCATAAATCACGCCCAAGATAATCGGTACCCATCCAAAAATATGTGCCATCTTCCAGACCGCTGTATTTATAATAATCCACCTTGATGTCACACATCTCCACACCCTGTACGTTTCGGTGATTGATCACCTTCAAAATGCATCCTTCCGGATAACGGGTCGTATCATTCAGACTATCCACCCGGCGTTTTGTCAGCCAACGTGTTCCATCCAGAATCCCGACATTTTCCAGAACCGGCATTTTGGGCGGCAGATTGATCCGATTCAGATCCTGATCATTGTATCCCCACCGACTAGTCATTGGCATAACGATTGCCATGCATAAAATAACGATAATTCCAACAAAAGCAATGATTGAAACCTTACTTCTGCAGAAACGCATCATCGCATCTTTAAAGAATCCAATCGCTTTATCCTGAAATGTTTCATCTGCAATATCTTCTTTTAATTGAACAAATTCAAATTCCGTTTTATCAATTTTATATTCCGCTTCATCGGAAGAATAAAACTTTGTCATTATTTCTTCCCTCCCATCCTCACGCGTGGATCAACAATACCATAGGAAAGATCCACGATCAATACGGTAACCAGCGACACCACGGAATAAAAGATCAGGGCTGCCAGTGTTACGGTGTAGTCCGGTGCATTGATGGATTTTACCATAATGCCGCCCATTCCCGGTATTGAAAAGATCGTTTCAATTACAAGACTTCCTCCCATAATACTGGTAAACATCGGAACAATGATATTCATAAGCGGAAGCATGGAATTTCGAATTCCATGGTTGATTGTTGCTTTACGTTCTGTTAGACCCTTTGTCTTAGCCAAAAGCATAAAATCCGAATTGATCGTTTCTGCTAACTCTGCTCTCAGATATCTGGTCACACGGGCAATCGGTCCAAGGGACAACGCCAGAATCGGAAGTGCCAGACAATAAAATTTATCCAATCCAACAACTGTCGCATCAAAAATGATTGGGAACAGACCTGCTTTAAATGCCACAAAATACTGGAGCAACGTAGCGAAAATAAAGGATGGCACTGAAATAAATATGACGACTAAAAATGAGATCAGATAATCTGTCATTGTATTTTTCCTGACCGCCGCCACAATTCCCAGGATAATTCCTAACGGAAGTGATATGATCAACGAAAAAAAGTTAATATAAAGAGTAACCGGAATTTTTGTTTTGATCACTTCCCATACCGGAACATTTACATACATTTTTAATGAGGTTCCCCAATCACCCTCCAGCACAAGTCCTTTGAGAAATAGTGCGTACTGAACAGGTATTGGCTTATCCAGATTATATTTTGCTTCCAGCGCTTCTCTCTGCTCATATGTCATATCGACAGCATCATCAAAAATTCCGCCTGGCATTAACCGGATTACCATAAATCCTATGGTAACAATAATAAACAGAGTCACCAGCATCGCCAGAATTCGCTGTATAATGTATTTTGTCATATCATTCCCTCCGAGTTTCCGTTGTTATTTCGGCAAGATTCATTCATTCATTCCTTTCAGTGATCGGATCTTCTGTTATAAAAAAGCAGCCTGCCGGCACGCAAGATCCGGCAGGCTGCATGTTGTAGAACCATTCAGTTTCCTTATCGGTTATACTTCTTTATCACTGATCGTAAAGCCAAATCCATAACCCGGAATATATTCATCCGACGGAAGGATCACCTTCGGATTGATCAGATAGTAGTTCGGAGCTTCATATACCGGACATGCTGCGACTTCATCTAAAATAATCTGTTCAATTTCTCTCGCAAGCTCCAGACGATATGCCGGATCCTTCTTTGCTTCCAGATCATAGTTTGCTTTTTCCCAAAGCGCATCCACCTCATCGTTATAATACGGCTCATTCTTGTTTGAATACATACTGGTATAAACCTTAAGTCCATTCCATGGAGCCTCTGTACTTGTGTTCCAGCCTCTCCACTGAAGCTCATAGCTGTTCGGATCACCGTTTTTCCATCCCTTAATATAGGAATTCAAAACGCCACTTGGAGCAGCCATCAATTCTAGTGTAAAACTGTCACCAAAAATCTCCGGAAATGTTTTGTGTAAAAACTCAGATGCTGCTTTGTTATTGGCACTTGTCTCATTGTACTGTAACGTCAAAGTCAGATTGCTGATACCGCACTCTGCCATCGCCTTATCGTAATACTCTTTTGCAAGTTTCGGATCATATCCGAAATTGTCTGCCAGATATTCCTGTGCCTCCGACATTTCACGATATGTTTTTCCATCAAGACCAAGGCATTTACTCGGTACGAGGTAGTTTGCCGGAATACCGTTTGTCATTTTGGCAATGCTCTGACGATCCACTGCATAGAACAATGCTTTTCTGAAATTTACATTTCCAAGAATTCCATTATTATTGGTATTTCCATGGTTGATCGAAATTACCTGAATGGCTTTTGCAGGTCCCGTCTTAATACTCGGATCATCTACATACTGTTCGATTGCCTCCGGGCTTAATGTAACTTCATCCATCTCACCGTTCAGATAAAGCTCAAGAGCAGTATTTTTGTCTGCTACTACTTTATAAACATACTCATCCAGCTTGATCATATCAGAAAGAACATAATCTGGATTTCTCTTCATTTTAAAGACAGAGCCAGGAACCCAATCTGTTAAAATGTAAGCACCACAGCTCATATAAGTATCTTTTGTGGAACCATATGAGGTCTTTGTTCGATCCGCGTTCATTCCTGCTTCATAAGTTGGCTTATGTACCAGATTAGTCCATATATAGTGGAAATGGCTTCGGACATCTGCTTCCGTAACCGGGGCATCCAGTTCAAGTCCAAGAAGATAATCACCATTTCTCTTAATTCCCACTTCATCCCAGGAAACCTTATTCTCAGTCCCCTGAAGTGAATATTCTGTAGCTTTTGTGATTGTGATGTAGTCGCTTGCAAGCTGAGAAGCACGGCTATTTACCATAAGTGGATCCAGACACATCTTAAGCGAATAAATCACATCATCAACTGTAATCGGGTCTCCGTTTTCCCATTTTGCATTTTCACGAATCTTAATCTGCCATACTTTTCCTTCCTCATCCAGCTGTTCCGGTTTACTTTCTGCAAGCTCCGGGACATAGTCTGAACTTTTTCCGTCTTCCGTCGGATAACGGCGGTATAGAAGGAGTGTGCTCGGACTGATAATATCTGAGCTGACACTTAATGTATAAATATGGCTGTTTAAAGTATCAACATCTGATGTCATATAATCATTAAATATCTTTGGACCTGCTGATGTTGTTGTAGCAGCCTCTGTCGATACCTGAACGGCTTCTGTGTCTGAATCTCCAGGATTTTTCGGTTCACTGCTACACCCGGTTATCGTACCAAGCACCATTGTACATGCTAACAACGTTGCAATTGTCCTCTTTCTCATCTTGTTTCCTCCTTTTGTTTCATATTTTTCAAACAAGCTTTCGATATTCTTTTTTTCGTTTAGAATTTCTCATCTGTTGACATTTATATAGATCCCGTTATAATAAAATCCATATGCATGACATCAAATCAGTGAAAGGATGGTTTCTTATGTCTTCATTGTTCCGAAAAAGCTTTTTCAAGCATCTCCTGATCGGAGGCTACTTTGGAATCCTCTATTTGTTATTCAGCCATAATTCATTTTTTATAAATCGGCTGATTAACTCGTTCTTTCTCTCCAGCCTCCCTCCGCTTATTTTTGGAGGTTTCCGATTCGCTAAAAATCTCGGAACCTTTGATCTGTTTATTTATAGTCATCGAAAACTTTTTAAATACGGCAAACACCATGAAAAATTCGAAAAAGAAAATGAAACGATTGCTCCGGATTCCACTCAGAAGCTTGGTTCCTATTACGAATACCTGCGTTCACAAAAACCTGCATCCTCCTGTATCGGAGCTGTTCTTGCCGGAAGTTTCTATCTGATCATATCGTTGATCCTTACATTCTTTACGCTTTAGTAAAGTTTGTCTGCTTTCTTCTTTTTTGTAAATTGTTGTATATTTTTTTATTTATTTGTTTGTTTTAAATTTATTTCTTCGTTCATTATATCTTTTCAGAATATGGCTGGCAAGTTTTTTCCAGTACTTTCAGATCTTTGGGTTCATTTTTTTGTCAAAAAAATTGATTAGGTTGATTTGCATCATTTTTTCTCAACAAATCAACCTAATCAAATTATATTTCTTGATGTACTGATCATACTTCTGTAAAATACATCTTACAAATATGTCTCTCCTTTTCCGGTGATCTCACATCCTCCTTTGGTACGATTTGTATGGACCAATCCCTGCTCCGCCATGCTGTGGATCGTGCTTCTTATCTTTCCTTCGCTTACATCCATGCCGTTCTCCTGAATCATATGAAGTAAGGTGACTCTTCCTATTTTCGGATTCTGACTTAAGCAGATCAAGATCTGCCGTTCCAGTGGGGACAGGTCCTTTGCATTTTCATGCACCTGGGAAAGAATATACGGCGGAAGATCTCCTTCCGTCAGTTTTGCATCTGCTTTGACACAGAAGAAATATTTACATAAGTTCTCGATTTCTTTTCCGTTTCCGGGCCAGCTGTAGCTCATTAAAAACTTCCAGAGTCCATCACTGAACAGTTCTTTCCAGGATAAGGACGGATTGTTATATACATTCCGTAAAAAATACTCAAATAATAGCGGAATATCTTCCGGTCTTTTTCGCACCGGCAGCGTTGCCAGGGATACTTCATTGATGCGATAAAACAATTCCTTTAAAAATTGTCCGTTACGACTCATCTCATAAAGATCCCGGTCTGCAGAGGCAATCAATCGGATATTGACAGATGAATCCAAAAGACCAAGAATCTTTCTCTGAAGAGGTTCCGTCAGATTATGGATGCCATCCAGATAAAGCGTTCCGCCGCAGGCACGTTTCAGCACACAATCCCTCTCTGACAGATCCAGTTCCCTTGCCACCTGCGCCTCATTAAGCGCTGACAGATTCAGCTTGATAAAAGCGCCTCTGCAGCGTTTTGAATTGCTGTGGATCGCCTGGGCCAGAACCTCCCTTCCGGTCCCCGTCTCTCCCTGGATCAGCACTCGGTAATCGGTCAGCGAAATTCTTCTGGCTGTTTCTACCATATGAAGAACCTGGCTATTTTGAGATCGGTAATCGCGAAACTGATACCATGTCTCCATTTCCTGTTCTGGATTCCTATGTCCTGCCTCTTTCCTTGTTTTATGATCCTCCGCTCCTGCATTATGTTCCGAAATCTGCCTTCTTCCTAAATGGATCAGAGTCAGATCCTTATGATTCGTATCCCGAAATTTTTGCAGTGTTATCGCCACCTTTTTATTTCCATGCCGGACAAGCTCTGCCGTCAGGCTCTCCTGATCCGGATATTTTTTCAAGATTTCCTCAAACTCCGGCAGGACCTCCAAAAGCGATACACCAATCAGATGCGGTTTATGGATCTCAAGTTCTTCCACAAACGGATCATTAACCATAATCATGATATTTTTCTCATTCAACATACAAATACCGATATTAATGTTGTTGATGATACTCTGTGTGATAAAATTTAAGTTTGTTGTCTGTCGAACCTGATGATTCGACATTTTAAGCAGTTGGACAAACTGATTCAGATAATTCTGCGTCACCACGTCCGCGATGCTCATAGAAAGGTTAAAGAATGATGCGATCTCTGCGATCGTAGATACATCCACCACCCGGATCCCGATGTCGATCACATGCGGAATATATCTCGGTACATACCGTTCTTCTCCTAATGTCACTGCATACTGGATCGAATAATCAGGTTCACCGCATCCAGGATAATACGGAATAAAATGATATTGTGAAAAACCATATGTATTTAAAAGATGTATCGCCCCTTTCGTCGTTCTCTCTGTATCATTGATCAGATATACCTGCGAACTTGGCGGGATCGAAAGGATCTTATTCAAATACGTAAAATTGAAGGTTCTGATACAAATCAGGAAATGAATCTTCGGGGTCATCTTTGACTCTGCTCTTCTCGCTGCCCCCTTGGACGCAAACAATACCAAATCAAACTGCTCCATTATTTCTGACGTAACATCATCAGCAAGACGCGCTTCCAGTTGGATATAACGACCAAAAATTTGAGTCAAATAAGAGCGGAGTCCTACATTGGTAGACGGACTGCAGGACACCAGCAGCATCGTTTTCTTCATATGCATTTTCCCCCTACTGATTATTAGGTTAATTATACCTCCCATTTAATTTTCAAACAACCTAATCACAGGAAATTATGAATCAGATTTTTTATATATTCATCAAAATACTTTTTGCTTTGACAGTGTATTTCTTGAATTGTACAATAATAATTGAAAAACACTTTTTTCTGATGCATTTTACAATAGAAAGGAGACGAACTGCAATTGTTACTCATTAAGAATGGAAAACTCATCACCATGGCCGGAATCTATGAACAGACTGGCGATATTTTAATTGAAAACGGGAAAATATCCCAGATCGGAACGGTTGGAGCTGTTCCTGCAGATTGTAAAGTCATTGACGCGGCAGGAAGATTGGTAACGCCGGGACTCATTGATGCCCACTGCCATATCGGACTTCTGGGAATCAACAGCCCTGCGGAAGTGGACGGAAATGAGAATACGGATCCGGCACTTCCGGGGCTCCGCGGCATTGACGCTTTAAAATGGAATGACGTTACCTTTGATGTTGCCGTTCGTCATGGTGTCACAACCGTCGTTACCGGACCCGGAAGCTCTAATATCATCGGCGGAACCTTTACTGCTATAAAGACAGCCGGAAAAGATCCGGATTCACGTGTCATATCTCAGGAGATCTGCATGAAAATGGCTCTGGGAGAAAATCCAAAGGTCAATTACGGCAAGCGTGACAAAGCACCAAAAACACGGATGATGAATGCTGCCATTATGCGGGAACAGCTTTTCAAGGCAAAGGAATACCATAAGAACTATAAAGAACATGGAAATGATCCTGATTTTCCGTTTGATTTTCATATGCATTCCCTTATGCGCGTTTTTGACGGCATGCGCGTAAAGATCCATGCACATCAGGCAGACGATATTCAAACAGCGATCCGTATCGCAAACGAATTTGGTCTTCGTTATTCGATTGATCACTGTACGGATGGCTATCTGATTGTCGATGAGCTTGTCAAAAATCATGTCCAATGCCTCCTCGGTCCTACGGTCGGAGGAAAAGGAAAATTTGAAACAAGGCATAAAACCTTTGAAGCTGGACGGATCCTTGAAGAAGCCGGTGTCACCTTCGGACTCATCACAGATGCCCCTGTCGTTCCCATTGAAGGTCAGCTTCTGCAGGCTGCTCTCTATATCAAGAATGGACTTTCCAGAGAGATGGCTCTCAAGTGCCTCACCATCAATAATGCGATCATTACCGATATTGATTCCAGAGTCGGAAGCCTGGAACCGGGAAAGGATGCTGATGTGGTCATCTGGAATGTAGATCCATTGGCAACCATGAGCCAGGCCGGTATCGTTATCGTGGACGGTGAAATTGTATACAGTAGAAAGGCGGGGGAAAGCAATGTTGATTATCAAAAACTGTAATCTCATCAATATGGCCGGGATTTATGAAGAAAAGAAAGATCTGGTTGTCGAAGACGGAAAAATCCTTGATATCTGCGACAATGCAGTCAGTAAATACAATGTTGGCCATGTCAGCATCGATGCCTGCGGTCACTATGTGACACCGGGATTTGTAGAACCTCATTGCCAACTGGGCGTACGGGAACAGATCTATCGTTTTGAAGGCGACGATTCAAACGAAACCTCCGATCCGATCCTCCCGCAGCTTCGTGCATTAGACGCGATCAACCCTGCCGACGAAGGTTTTCAAATGGCGCTTGCCGGCGGTGTTACCACCGCAGTTGTCTGTCCGGGAGATGCCAATCTGATTGGCGGAACCTGTGCTGCGATCAAAACTGCGGGAAAAACAGTTTCCGACCTCACGATCGTGCCGGAACTTGCTTTTCATATGAGTCTGACGGATGAAGTCAAAACAACATATTCCGGAAAACGGTCACCAAAGACTCGCCTTGCCACCGCAGCTTTGATCCGGGAAGCACTGATGAAAGCCAGAAATTATCATACAGGCTGGAAGCTTGCCGAAACGGATCCTTCCAAAAAGCCACCGAAATTTGACATGAAGCTCCACTCCCTCATGCGTGTCTTTGACGGTATGCCGGTAAAAATCACGGCAAAACGCAGTTATGATATGGCTACTGCGATCCGGATTGCCGAGGAATTCGGACTTCACTATACCTTGGAGGACTGCACGGAAAGCTGGTTGATTCCGGATCTTCTGAAAAAGCACAATGTTTCATGTGTCGTCGGTCCCTCCTACGGATCAAAGAGCAGTGAAAACCGGAACCGTGATCCGATCGTCGGATCTGTTCTGGAGGAACACGGCATCCCGTTTGCATCATCCACTGCTCATCCAAAAATGAATATCGAGCTTGCCGCTATTCATCTCACTCTCATGTATAAAAAAGGGCTCACTGCCTTAACTGCTCTGGAATCAGCCACCATCAACGCTGCCCGTGTCTGCGGACTCGATCAGAGAGTCGGAAGTCTGGAGCCGGGAAAGGATGCAGACATCGTGATCTGGGACGGATATCCGTTAGACTACTATTCTTCCGCTTCCACCGTTCTGATCGAAGGAAAAGTTGTATATCAAAAATAATCCATTCCCTATAGGAGGTACTTATTATTATGGAGCAGCAAAAAACAAACATCATTCAGACCATTGACCGTATGCAGCATGAGCTGTTAGCACTTTCCCACCAGATCCATGACCATCCGGAGCTGGGATATGAGGAACATCAGGCAGTCGCATCGATCCGTTCTTTTTTAGAAGAGCGTGGTTTTCAGGTAGAAACTCCTTATTGCGGACTTGACACTTCTTTTAAGGTCGTAAAGAAAGGAAAAGGTCCAGGACCGAGAATTGCTTTTCTTGCAGAATACGATGCACTCCGCGGAATCGGTCATGGCTGTGGTCATAATATCATCGCAACCTGTGCCGTAGGTGCATTTATGGGAATTGCTTCTCTGATCGATGAATACGATGGTGAAGTTTCTATCATCGGCACACCGGCGGAGGAAGGCGGGGCCGGCAAAGTCATCCTCTTAGAGCGCGGAGCCTTTGATGAAACTGATTATGCCCTTATGATGCACCCGTCCGGAGGCGGTTCCAACCTCGTTGGCAGAGGTGGACGTGCCGCTACAAGAATCCGTGTATCCTTCCACGGAAAGGCTGCCCATTCGTCTTCACCCTCTAATGGCATCAATGCCCTTAGCGCTGCAATCCATGTGTTCAACCAGATCGATCTGATGCGCTCGACCTTCCAGGTCCAGGACAACATCAACGGTATTATTCTGGAAGGCGGAACTGCTGCCAACGTAATTCCGGAACTTGCCAAGTGTGAATTCAGCCTTCGTGCTGAAACCATGCTTAGGATCAAGGAGCTGATCCGCTTTGTGACATCCTGTATTGAACACGCAGAAGCCCTGACCGGAGCAAAAGCTGAAGTCAGTGTAGAGCCGATCTACGCAGAACGTTATCCAAATAAACCAATGTGCCAGGCCTTCAAGAACAATATGGAATCGCTCGGGATCCAGATGACCTGGGCTGAACCAGGAAAGCTTTACGGATCTTCCGATATCGGAAATGTCTCCATCAAGATCCCGGCAATCCACGATTATCTGTCTATCACAGATGATAAAACCATTCAAAGCCACTCCAAAGAATATACCAAAGCCGCTGCAACTCCTCAGGCGGATGAGATCTGCCTGAAGGGTGCCAAGGGTCTTGCTATGACAGCTCTCGATATTCTGGAAAGCAGTGAATTCCGTTCTGAAATCAACGCTTACCACGATGCTCAGGTCCCGAAGGAATATCGTTAGACCTGTATTCTTTAAAGCTTCCGCCCGTATTTAACTGATCGCGCAATCGAGTAGGAGGCGGTGACTAACCGCCGTCCTCTCACACCACCGTGCGTACCGTTCGGTACACGGCGGTTTCAAT
>CAKRNI010000033.1 GCA_934370915.1 uncultured Lachnospiraceae bacterium | reverse complement strand
GAATTAAACGAGCTCGATCAGAACTGCCATAGCACCGTCGCCCTTACGCTGACCGATCTTGATGATTCTTGTGTAACCACCGTTACGGGAAGCGTACTTCGGAGCGATCTCGTTGAACAGCTTGTTTGTAAGATCAACTTTCTTTGTGTTTTTCTTCTTACCAGCTGCTGCTGTCGGAACCTCTGTTACGTCATAAAGAGCTTTTACCATCTGTCTTCTTGCATGAAGTCTGGACGGCATGTCCTTCTTGATTTCCTTCTCAACTTCGTCGTATACAGTAACTTTCTTACCGTCAACAACTTCTTTTACTCTCTTGCCGTCAGCGTCCTTGCGGGCAACCTTAGCTGTAACTTTAACAGTCTCGAAGTTATCTTTCTCTTTTACTGCAAGAGCGATCAGGCTCTCAACGATCTTTCTTACTTCTTTAGCTCTTGCCTCAGTTGTAACGATCTTTCCATGATATAAAAGGTTTGTAGCCTGAATTCTAAGTAATGCTTTTCTCTGACTGGAAGTTCTTCCGAGTTTTCTATAACCTGCCATGATTTAATTTCCTCCATTTGTGGAACAGCCGCCCACGCTTCTTTGGACTTACTGGACCGCCGCCTTTTTTTCCATAATGAGTCGCTCTACGCCCTTCTGCGCCCTTCGGACTTACCTTCCGGGTGAATGTATCACAACCAAAAATTTACTGTTCGTCGCTGGAATTGAGCTGTAAGCCCAGTTCTTTTAACTTTGCAAGTACTTCCTCAAGGGACTTGCGACCAAGGTTTCTAACCTTCATCATGTCCTCAGAAGTGCGGCTGCAAAGCTCTTCAACGGTATTGATACCTGCTCTCTTGAGACAGTTGTAGGAACGAACGGATAACTCCAGCTCGTCGATGTTCATCTCAAGAACTTTTTCTTTCTCGTTGTTCTCCTTTTCAACCATAACCTCTGCAGTCTTTGCATTCTCAGAGAGGTCGATGAAGAGATTCAGATGCTCGCTTAAAACTTTAGCAGCAAGGCTGACTGCCTCGTCCGGATCCAGTGTTCCGTTTGTGTAGATCTCAAGTGTGAGCTTATCGTAGTCTGTCTGCTGACCAACACGGGTGTTCTCAACGGACATGTTGACACGCTCAACCGGTGTGTAAATGGAATCTACAGCGAGAACTCCGATCGGAAGATCGTCGCTCTTGTTCTTATCAGCGCTTACGTAGCCACGGCCGTTCGTGATCGTAAGTTCCATGTAGAACTTGCTGTCTGCGCCGCCGCTTAAGGTTGCGATAACCTGATCCGGGTTAAGGATCTCGATGTCCGCGTCTGTCTGAATGTCAGAAGCGTGGATCACACCCTCGCCCTCGAACTCGATGTACGCAGTCTTCGGCTCGTTTGTATCACTGTTGTTCTTAATTGCTAAGCTCTTGATGTTCATGATGATCTCAGTTACATCTTCCTTAACGCCGGCGATGGAACTGAACTCATGAAGTACACCATCAATTTTCACCTGGCTGACAGCAGAACCCGGTAAAGAAGAAAGCATGATTCTTCTCAGGGAATTTCCCAGAGTTGTGCCGTAACCCCTCTCAAGCGGTTCTACGACAAACTTTCCGTATCTTTTATCTTCGGAAATCTCAGCAATCTCAATGTTTGGTTTCTCAAAATCGAACACAAAAAGCCCCTCCTTTTGGGTATGCTTTGACAAATGCCACGAAGCGTTCTTTTAGAACACAAAGCATCCGGCCGGAAATGGCCAGATACTTTGTAAAAACCGCTCCGGTGAATTATTTGGAGTATAACTCGACGATGAGCATCTCGTTTACAGGAACGTCGATCTCTTCTCTTGTCGGAAGAGTTTTGATCTCGCCCTTTAAGTTCTCATGGTCAGACTCTAACCATGCCGGAACAAGACGGCCAGCTGTGGTCTCGAGAACCAGCTTGTAGTGGTTGTCGCCTTTGTTCTTTTCTCTGATCTCAACAACATCGCCAGCCTTTACAAGGTAGGACGGGATGTTTACGCACTTGCCGTTTACAAGAACGTGCTTGTGGTCAACGATCTGTCTTGCTTCCTTTCTTGTTCTTGCGAAACCAAGACGGAAGATAACGTTGTCAAGTCTGCGCTCAAGAAGGATCATAAGGTTTTCACCTGTCTGTCCGTTTAAACGCTCAGCCTTATCGTAGTAGTTACGGAACGGCTTCTCCAGAACGCCATAGATGAACTTAGCTTTCTGTTTTTCTCTTAACTGAAGACCATACTCACTGATCTTCTTGTTTGCTCTTTTAGATTCTCTGTTGGATTTTTTATCTATTCCTAAATAAATGGGATCAAGGTCAAGGGATCTGCATCTTTTAAGAACAGGAACTCTATCAACTGCCATTTTACTTCCTCCTAATTAGACTCTTCTACGCTTTGGCGGACGGCATCCGTTGTGCGGAACCGGTGTTACGTCCTTAATGCTTGTTACTTCAAGACCACATGCCTGAAGGGCACGGATAGCAGCCTCACGGCCAGATCCCGGTCCTTTAACCATAACGTCTACGGATTTTAAACCATGTACAAGAGCTGCCTTAGTTGCAGTTTCTGCAGCCATCTGTGCTGCATATGGAGTAGATTTCCTTGAACCTCTAAATCCCAGACCGCCTGCACTTGCCCAAGATAAGGCATTACCCTGTGCATCTGTTAATGTCACGATTGTGTTGTTAAAAGATGACTGGATGTGCGCCTGTCCGCGTTCAACGTTTTTCTTTACACGCTTTTTTGTCACTTTTTTAGCAGTGGACACTTTTTTAGCCATTTTAAACTAACCTACTTTCTCATTTACTGAACCCTGTTTCCTGTCTTTAAAACATGCAACGTGATTCAAAACATTTGTTACTGATAATTATTTCTTCTTGTTTGCAACAGTCTTTCTCGGACCCTTGCATGTTCTTGCGTTTGTCTTGGTCTTCTGACCACGGCAAGGAAGACTCTTTCTGTGACGAATACCTCTGTAGCATCCAATCTCCTGAAGTCTCTTGATGTTTAAAGCGATCTCACGACGTAAGTCACCTTCAACAGTCTGAGTCTCAGCGATTACTGCTGCAATGTTCTTTACTTCGTCATCGGTTAAATCCTTTACACGTGTGTCAGGATTTACACCAGCCGCAGCAAGAATACGGTCTGCACTTGCTCTACCGATACCGTAGATATAAGTTAAGCCGATTTCGACACGTTTTTCCCTTGGTAAATCAACACCTGAAATACGAGCCATGAGTGGTACCTCCATTTAAATATTGTAGAAATAGTTATTGCCGACACAACAACGCACTCTCGCGTTTCATGTCAAAGCCGCGCGAAAAAATACAGGCAAATTGCGGCATCAGCCCTGTCTCTGTTTGTGCTTAGGATTTTCACAGATAATTCTGATACTGCCTTTTCTCTTAATAACCTTGCACTTCTCGCAAATCGGTTTTACTGATGATCTTACTTTCACAGTAATTCTCCTTTCCTTCGTAGTCCGCTTCCCTTTACTGCCGGAAACACACCGATTCCGTGCCATCTGGGAACGGCATTACGGGTTGCTATACCTGTATAAAAAGCACCTGAAAATGGGCATAATACAAGCGTTCCAACAAAGTTCGCTTGAGCATTATAACACTTCCTTGCCGGAAAATCAAGCATTTTTATTGGTTTTCTTCAACTTTTTTAGCTCTTTTCAAGGATACTATTTATCTCTCCAAATAATACGTCCCTTGGATAAATCGTAAGGGGACATCTCTAATGTTACCTTATCACCCGGAAGAATACGGATGTAGTTCATACGCAGTTTTCCACTGATGGTAGCTAATACCTTGTGGCCATTCTCAAGTTCAACCTGAAACATAGCGTTCGGCAGTTTCTCAACAACGACGCCTTCGATTTCGATTACGTCAGCCTTAGACATAAAATTTACCTCCTGTTTCGTTTCTTAATGATCTGGACATGCTTTTTATTTTTCCGGAGGACCCGGCCGTTTTCTGCAAGCAGAGAAACGTATGTTCCAAGGTCCTCCGATATGACATAGATTTTATCCTTGTCATTTCCGGCAAGCGATCTTGCCAGGAATCCCGGGGTCATTTCCATGCGGTGCCTCCTATTCGAGGCCTGGGCGCAGGGAAAGGATCTCCGGCTCGCCCTCAGTGATGAGGATCGTATTCTCATAGTGAGCGGACAGGGCATGATCTGCTGTAACAACGGTCCAGTCATCGTCCATCCAGATTACATCCGGTGTGCCGGCATTGATCATCGGTTCAATGGCCAGAGTCATACCCGGCTGTAAAAGGATTCCCCTTCTCTTTGTCGCAAAGTTCGGGACTTCCGGATCTTCATGAAGGTGGGTACCAATTCCATGTCCAACCAGCTCGCGGACAACGCCATAGCCGAATTTTTCGGCGTATGCCTGGATTGCCGTGGAGATATCATTCAGATGATTGCCTGCTTTCGCGAATTTAATACCTTCGTAAAAGCACTGTTTTGTGACATCCATCAGTTTCTGTGCTTCCGGGGAGACGTTTCCCACTGCCCAGGTGCGGGCTGCGTCGGAATGGTATCCCTTGTAGATCGTCCCCGCATCAAGGCTGACGATATCGCCATCTTTTAAAATACGGTGCTTATTCGGGATTCCATGTACGATCTCATCATTTACGGACACGCAGATGGATGCAGGATATCCATTGTAATTCTTAAAGGAAGGAATACATCCATGGCTGCGGATCAGACGCTCTCCCAGCTTATCGATGTCCAGAGTGGACATTCCCTGGTGAACAGCCGCATGCAGCTCCTCGTGTACCTGCGCCAGAATTTCTCCGGCTTTTCGCATCAGTTCGATCTCTCTCGGCGATTTAATTGTTACTGCCATTATTTTAAGCTCCTAAAATCTTTGTGATAGCCTCAAATACCTGTTCCATATTCTGCGTTCCGTCTACGGTGTAGAGGACGTGCTTATCCGCATAGAAGCTGATGAGCGGGCGCGTCTGCTCATGATAAACAGAAAGACGTTTTGTAACAGTCTCCGGCTTATCATCGTCTCTTAAAATGAGTTCAGCGCCGCACTTGTCGCAGATGCCTTCCTTCTTCGGAGCAGCATATACGATGTGATAAGTCATTCCGCACTTTACGCATGCACGGCGGCCTGCCATACGGGTAACGATCTTTTCGTCCGGTACGTCAACATCGATCGCGAAATCGATCGCTTCTCCCTTTTTGGCAAGAGCCTCTGTGAGGGCCTCTGCCTGCGGGATCGTACGCGGGAAACCATCGAGAATGTATCCCTTTTCGCAGTCCGGCTGGCTGATTCTGTCCATAACAAGATCAACCGTCAGTTCGTCCGGAACAAGAAGTCCCTGGTCCATGAAAGCTTTTGCCTTCTTGCCAAGTTCTGTTCCGTTCTTAATGTTTGCCCGGAAGATGTCTCCGGTGGAAATGTGCGGGATTCCGTACTTTTCCGCGATTCTCTGTGCCTGGGTGCCTTTTCCGGCTCCCGGTGCGCCCAACATAATGATTTTCATAATTGTAATTTCCTCCACTCGTCCTAAAAAACCGAAAAAGCGGGCGAAAAGCATCTTTCCGCCCGCTCCGATTTTCAGCACGCAGCTGCTGCTATTTCTCTATTTGATCAATCATTTAAGAATCCCTTGTAATTTCTTACAAGCATCATAGACTCCACAGCCTTGATCGTCTCGAGGATTACACCTGCGATAATGATCAGGGATGTGCCGCCGAAGGAAAGATTGCCGACAGAGAAGAGACCGGATGCAATGATCGGGATAATGCACACGATCACCAGTCCGCAGGCACCGATAAATACAATATAGTTTAAGATATTGTTGAGGTAGTCTGAGGTTGGCTTACCTGGGCGGATGCCCGGGATAAAGCCGCCGGACTTCTTCATATTATTAGCAACTTCCAGCGGGTTAAACGTAATGGACGTATAGAAATACGCGAACAGTACGACTAATACGATATATACGAGCATACCAATGGAGTAAGCCGGAGCTTCCGGTTTAAACCAGTTGGATGAGCTCAACGCTAACAGGATCTTTCCACCGATGGTTGAATAATCAACGTGGAAGAACTGAGCGATCATAACCGGCATTGACATGATGGAAGAAGCGAAGATGACCGGAATAACGTTCGCGGTGTTTACCTTCAACGGAATGTAGGTAGACTGTCCGCCGATCATTCTGCGGCCCTGCATCTTCTTGCTGTACTGTACCGGGATCCGGCGCTCTGCATCGTTTAAAACGAGGACAAAGACAACGATCGCAACGATAATTGCCAGTACAATGATGCCAGATACAGTAGCGACTGCAACTGATCTGCCTGCCATAAAGCGCTCATATAATGTCATCATATCCTGCGGAGTACCAGATACGATATTGATCAGAAGTACGATGGAAATACCGTTTCCTACTCCATTGTCTGTAATCCTCTCGCCAATCCACATCAGAAGAGCAGAACCTGCGGTCATAGCTGCTACGACCGTAAGATATCCCCAGATGTTACGGTGGTCTTCGAGAAGAAGTCCCTTTCCGCCAAGGCCAACTGCCATTGCGCAAGACTCAAAGAGAGCCAGGCCGACGGTAAGATATCTGGTGTACTCTGCAATCTTCTTTCTTCCGTCCTCGCCGTCCTTCTGCATTTCCTCAAGCTTCGGAATTGCAATTGTGAGTAACTGCATAATGATGGAAGATGTGATATACGGGGTGATACTCAATGCGAAGATAGACATGGAGGAGAAAGAGCCTCCTGTGATCGCATTAAAGAATCCCATTCCGGAGTTCTGCAGATTTGAAAAGAAATCATGCAGATAGCTCGGATCAACGCCCGGTATCGGAAGACAGCAGCCGATTCGGATGACTACAAGCATCATAAAGGTGTAAAGAAGTCTGTCGCGGACTTCTTTCACCTTAAATGCCTTCTGTAAGGATTTTAACATATTAGATCACCTCGCAGGTTCCACCTACTGCCTCAATTTTAGCTTTTGCGCCTTCACTGAAAGCATTGGCTTTAACGACAAGTTTCTTTGTTAACTCTCCGTTACCAAGAATCTTAACGCCGTCCTGCGGGTTTTTGATCACACCTGTCTCCAGTAATGTCTCAACGGATACTACGGAGTCATTCTCAAATCTCTCTAATACGCTTACATTAATTCCAACGATCTCCTTGGAGTTGATGTTTGTAAATCCTCTCTTCGGAAGACGTCTGTATAACGGCATCTGGCCGCCCTCGAAACCAGGTCTCGGTGCGCCGGAACGTGCCTTCTGGCCCTTATGTCCCTTACCAGCTGTCTTACCATTTCCAGAAGCGTGGCCACGGCCTCTTCTGAAACTATCACTATGCTTAGATCCTTCAGCAGGATGTAAATTAGATAAGTTCATCACTGCACCTCCTTACTTTATATCAATTAGATTTCTTCAACTTTAACCAGATGTCTAACATTCTGGATCATGCCTCTAACTGCACCATTATCCGGCATCTCGACAGTCTTGTGCATCTTCTTTAAACCAAGTGCTTCGATTGTCGCTCTCTGCTTCGGAACAGCGCCGATAGGGGATTTTACTAATGTGATTTTTAACTTCTCTGCCATTTTATTATCCTCCTATTAGCAAACAACGTCTTCAACAGATTTGCCGCGGTTCTTAGCAACCTCTTCCGGAGTCTTTAACTTTGTAAGACCTTCGATTGTTGCAAGAACTACGTTTGTCTTGTTGTTGGAACCTAAAGACTTTGTACGGATGTTCTTGATGCCTGCAAGCTCTACTACGGAACGAACCGGACCACCAGCGATGATACCAGTACCTTCCGGAGCTCTCTTGATCAGTACGGAAGCGCTTCCGAACTCGCCAAGGAAGTCGTGCGGGATGCTCTTGTTCTCATCCATCGGGATCTCTACAAGGTTCTTCATAGCAGCTTCTTTACCTTTACGGATAGCTTCCGGAACCTCACCTGCTTTACCAAGGCCTGCGCCTACGTGACCATTGCCGTCTCCTACTACTACCAGAGCGGAAAATCTCATGGTACGTCCACCTTTAACAGTCTTGGATACGCGCTTAATGGCAACAACTTTGTCATTTAACTCTAACTGACTTGCGTCAATGATTGTACGCTTCATGCTGTTTTCTCCTCTCTATTAGAATACGAGACCAGCCTCGCGGGCTGCATCTGCTAATGCCTGAATCTTACCCTGATAAATGAAACCGCCTCTATCGAAAACGACCTCTTTGATGCCTTTCTCGATTGCTCTCTTAGCAACTACGGTTCCGATATATGCAGCTGCATCAACTGTGTCGGTGTTCTCTAATTCTGCCTTGATCTCTTTCTCAAGAGTGGAAGCAGATACTAAAGTATGTCCAACGGAATCGTCGATGATCTGAGCATACATATGATTATTGCTTCTGAACACTGCTAAACGCGGTCTCTCTGCTGTACCAGCAAAGCGATTGCGTAATCTATAGTGTTTTTTTCTGCGGATTTCGCTTCTTGACTGCTTGCTAACCATTTTTACACTCTCCTTAAATTATTTCTTACCAGTCTTACCAACTTTGCGTCTGATAACCTCATCAGCGTACTTGATACCTTTGCCCTTATACGGCTCCGGTCTTCTCTTCTCTCTGATTTCAGCTGCATACTGGCCAACTTTCTCTTTGCTGATGCCCTTAACGATGATGATGTTCTGACCCTCAAGAACAGTCTCGATACCTTCCGGATCTTCCATCTCTACCGGATGGGAGTAACCAAGGGAAAGTGTGAGCTTCTTGCCCTGCTTCTGAGCTCTGTAACCAACACCGTTTACCTCAAGCTTCTTCTCGTAGCCTTCAGTAACACCCTGGATCATGTTATGGATTAGCGTTCTTGTAAGACCGTGTAAAGATTTCATCTTCTTTAAATCGTTCGGTCTTGTTACGACGATGTGTCCATCTTCTTCTTTGATTTCCATCTCTACCGGTAAATCTCTTACCAGTGTTCCCTTCGGACCCTTAACGGTCACATTGTTGTTCTCTGCGATTGTTACAGTTACGCCTGCTGGAATCGCTACCGGCATTCTACCAATACGTGACATGCCTTTTACCTCCTACTTAGATTCTCGGAAAGTGCTTTTACACTTTCTGTTTTCAGTTTCTATGTTATATATGGTCTGAAGTTATCTCCAGACGCACGCAAACTCCGCCCTTCCAGATCTTAAATCCGGCTTTGCAGGCGGGGTGCGATAACATCAATAATTACCAAACGAACGCAAGAACTTCTCCGCCGACACCAAGCTGTCTAGCCTGCTTGTCAGTGATGATTCCCTGGTTTGTGGATACGATAGCGATACCAAGTCCGCCAAGTACCTTCGGCATATCTTCCTTGCCAGCGTATACACGTAAGCCCGGCTTGGAGATCTTCTTGATTCCGGAGATGATCTTCTCGTTCTTGTCAGCGCCATACTTTAAGGAGATGCGGATTGTCTGGAATGCACCGTCCTCAACGATGTCATATTTCTTGATGTAGCCTTCTCTTACAAGGATATCAGCGATAGCTAATTTCATCTTGGAAGCCGGAACATCTACTGTATCGTGTTTAGCAGTGTTTGCGTTACGAATTCTTGTAAGCATATCTGCAATCGGATCGCTCATTGTCATGATTATATTTCCTCCTAATGGATTGTTGGTTTATCACTGTGGTTCGCGAATCATTCGCGCTGCACAGGAGTGTTGTTCGGCCTGGGGAAAACATGTTTTCCGTATAGGCGTTGTTACGATGTATAGGGAAGTTCTTTTCCCTGTGGTCGAAGAACGGGACCAGTCAGCCTGTTTAAGCGCTTCTCTGCACGGTCAGGCGGGGAAACACGCTCGTCCCACCTGACTTCTGACGCTTATCTAAGCAGCTAAATCCTACCAGCTTGCCTTCTTTACGCCCGGGATCTCGCCCTTGTAAGCGAGCTCACGGAAGCAGATACGGCAAATGCCATATTTTCTCAGATATGCATGTGGACGACCACAGATTCTGCAGCGGTTGTATTCTCTTGTGGAGAACTTTGCCGGACGCTGCTGTTTAATCTTCATTGAAGTTTTAGCCATGGATAAATCCTCCTAATTACTTTGCAAACGGCATGTTGAATAATGTTAACAGTTCACGAGCTTCCTCGTCAGTCTTAGCGGTTGTAACGAAGATGATGTCCATACCTCTAACCTTGTCAACTTTATCATATTCAATTTCCGGGAAAATTAACTGTTCCTTGATGCCGAGTGCGTAGTTACCTCTGCCGTCGAATGCGTTAGCGTTAACGCCGCGGAAGTCACGTACACGCGGAAGAGCGAGGTTGATCAGACGATCAGCGAACTCATACATCTTCTCGCCGCGAAGAGTAACTTTGCATCCAATAGCCATGCCCTCTCTGAGTTTGAAGTTTGCGACAGACTTCTTAGCCTTTGTAAGAACTGCCTTCTGACCTGTGATGATCTCAAGGTCACGAACTGCAGAGTCAAGGACTTTCGCGTTGTCTTTTGCTTCGCCTACGCCCATGTTGATAACGATCTTATCGAGCTTCGGCACTTCCATGATATTCTTATAACCAAATTTCTTGATCATTGCTTCAACGATCTCGTTCTGGTACATTTCTTTTAATCTAGCCAACTTGTGTTTCCTCCTCTCTGCTATTAGTCAATTACTTTACCGGTTGCCTTAGCAACGCGGACTTTCTTACCGTCTTTAACTTCGAAACCAACTCTTGTAGCTTTTCCGTCAACGAACAGCATTACGTTGGAGATGTCGATCGGAGCTTCCTGATGAACGATTCCGCCATTCTGGTTTGTCTGGCTCGGTTTGGTATGCTTTGTTACCATGTTGCAGCCTTCAACGACAACTTCGTTCTTCTTGGTGTCTACGCTCAGAACCTTACCGGTTTTATCTTTATCTTTACCTGCGATGATCTTTACCATATCATCTTTTTTGATTTTATGCATTACCTGGCACCTCCTTATAATACTTCCGGAGCCAGAGATACGATCTTCATGAACTGTTTCTCACGAAGCTCTCTTGCAACCGGCCCAAAAATACGGGTTCCTTTTGGAGTCTTGTCATCTTTGATGATAACTGCTGCGTTCTCATCAAATTTAATATAAGAACCGTCTTTACGACGTGCGCCTTTTACAGAACGAACTACAACGGCTTTGACTACATCGCCCTTCTTAACAACGCCGCCTGGTGTTGCTTCTTTAACGGAGGCTACGATCACATCACCGATGTTAGCATATCTTCTTGTAGAACCGCCCATAACGCGGATACAAAGCAGTTCTCTTGCACCTGTATTATCGGCAACCTTTAATCTGGATTCCTGCTGAATCATGCCTGATACTCCTTCCTCGAATCAATTATCTTGCTTTCTCGACGATTTCAACAAGTCTCCATCTCTTATCCTTGGATAACGGTCTTGTCTCCATCACTTTAACTGTATCGCCGATATTGCACTCATTCTTCTCATCATGAGCTTTTAATTTATATGTCTTTTTAACGATCTTTCCGATTAACGGATGTTTTACGTGGTTCTCGATAGCAACGACGATTGTCTTGTCCATCTTGTTGCTAACTACCTTACCAGTACGTGTTTTTCTAAGATTTCTTTCCACGACGGATAATCTCCTTTCAAAATCGATTTGTTACACGCATCGGCGTGTGTCATAATGACAACTAATCAACCCGCAAGTATGCCTTGGGGGTTCTTCACCGATACGGGATTAGTTAGCAACTCTTGCCTTCTCTGTGATAACAGTCTGAATTCTTGCGATGTTCTTGCGAACCTCTTTGATTCTGCTTGTGTTATCTAACTGGTTGGTTGCGTTCTGGAATCTCAGGTTGAAGAGCTCCTTCTTTGCTGCAACTAATTCTTCATTTAACTCTGCAGCGGTTTTCGCTTTTAATTCTTCTACATACTTATTAGTTTTCACTGTTATCACCGCCTTCTAAATCTGCCTTGGAAGCAATTTTACACTTACACGGGAGTTTGTGCATAGCAAGACGAAGAGCTTCCTTTGCTGTTTCCTCCGGAACGCCAGCGATTTCGAACATAACACGGCCCGGTTTAACTACTGCTACCCAGTACTCAAGAGCGCCCTTACCGGAACCCATACGAGTCTCAGCCGGTTTAGCTGTTACCGGTTTGTCCGGGAAGATCTTGATCCAAACTTTACCACCACGTTTGATGTAACGAGTCATGGCAACACGGGCTGCCTCGATCTGATTAGATTTGATCCAGCACGGCTCAAGGGCAACAAGGCCATATTCACCGTTGGAGATTGTATTTCCTCTTAAAGCTTTACCGGCCATAGTTCCACGGAACTGTTTGCGGCGCTTTACTCTTTTCGGCATTAACATTATTTATCGCTCCCTTCCTTATTTCCCTTAGTCGGAAGAACCTCGCCTTTGTAGATCCAAACTTTAACGCCAAGCTTGCCGTAAGTTGTATCTGCCTCTGCGAAACCATAGTCAATATCTGCTCTTAATGTCTGAAGCGGGATTGTACCCTCGCTGTAAAACTCTGTACGTGCGATATCAGCACCGCCAAGACGTCCGCCAACAGCTGTCTTGATACCAAGAACGCCAGCCTTCATGGATCTGGACATTGTGGACTTCATAGCACGACGGAAGGAAACACGGTTCTCAAGCTGCTGAGCGATGGACTCTGCAACAAGCTGAGCTTCACGGTCCGGTCTCTTAACTTCCTTGATGTCTACAAATACCTTCTTAGCAGTCATCTTCTGAACTTCAGCTTTGACCTTCTCGATCTCAGATCCGCCCTTACCGATAACTACGCCCGGTTTTGCTGTGAAAACGATAATTTTAACTCTATCAGATGCGCGCTCGATCTCGATTTTGGAAACGCCAGCGCTGTATAATCTCTTCTTAAGGTAAGTTCTGATTTTGTGATCCTCGATGAGGTTGTCAGCGAAATCAGCTTCAGCGTACCATCTGGAATCCCAGTCTTTGATAACGCCGACTCTCATGCCGTGTGGATTAACTTTCTGTCCCATAACTGCCTCCTATTATTTCTCGTTCAGCACGATGGTGATGTGGCTCATTCTCTTTTCGATTCTGTAAGCTCTGCCCTGTGCTCTCGGTTTTACTCTCTTCATAATCGGTCCCTGAGATGCGTAGCACTCCTCCACATACAGGTTCTCTGCGTTCATGCCGTTGTTGTTCTCAGCATTCGCGATTGCAGATTTTAATAATTTCTCGATTAAGCTGGAAGCATATCTAGGATTGTAAGTTACAATACCAAGTGCTGTCTGAACATCTTTGCCTCTGATGGCATCTAATACGAAACAAGCCTTCTGAACGGATACTCTTGCGTAAGACAGCTTTGCAGACGGTCTTGTATCCTTCTGGGCATTTCTCTCTCTCTTAATCTGACTTCTATGTCCCTTAGCCATTACTGGAACCTCCTTTCAAAGCGTATCTATTATTTACGTCCGGACTTTTTCTCGTCTTTGCCGTGGCCTCTGTAAGTTCTTGTAGCAACGAACTCACCAAGTTTGTGACCAACCATATCCTCTGTTACGTATACCGGTACATGCTTTCTGCCGTCATGTACTGCGATTGTATGACCAACCATCTGCGGGAAGATTGTAGAACGGCGGGACCAGGTCTTGATAACCTGTTTCTGTCCTGCCTCGTTCATAGCGTCTACCTTCTTCAGTAAGCTAGCGTCTGCAAATGGTCCTTTTTTAAGTGAACGAGCCATCGTTTTACCTCCTATCGATTATGAAATCGCCTTACCATTTCTTCTTCTTACGATTAACTTGTTAGACTGTTTGTTTTTCTTTCTAGTCTTAAGACCAAGAGCAGGCTTGCCCCACGGTGTGCACGGACCCGGACGGCCGATACCAGTCTTACCTTCACCACCACCATGCGGATGGTCATTCGGGTTCATAACGGAACCACGGACTGTCGGGCGGATACCCATGTGACGTTTTCTACCTGCTTTACCAATCTTAACAAGGTTGTGGTCGCCGTTGCCTACAACACCGATTGTTGCGCGGCACTCGATCGGAACCATTCTCATCTCGCCGGACGGTAAACGAAGTGTAGCGTACTTTCCTTCTTTAGCCATTAACTGTGCAGCGTTTCCTGCGGAACGAACCATCTGGCCGCCCTTGCCCGGGAAAAGCTCAATATTGTGAACCTGTGCACCAACCGGAATTAAGGATAACGGTAAGCAGTTGCCGACCTTAGCCTCTGCGTGCTCGCCGCTCATAACCTTCATGCCGTTTGTAAGGCCCTGCGGTGCAAGGATATAGGACTTCTCACCATCTGCGTAGCAGATTAATGCGATGTTAGCGCTTCTGTTCGGATCGTACTCGATACCGATTACAGTTGCCTGAATTCCATCTTTGGAATTTCTCTTGAAGTCAACGATTCTGTATTTCTGTCTATTTCCACCGCCCTGATGTCTAACGGTGATCTTACCCTGGTTGTTACGACCAGCGTTCTTCTTTAAAGAAACTACTAAGGACTTCTCCGGAGTTGTCTTTGTGATCTCGGAGAAATCAGAACCTGTCATATTTCTTCTGGAAGGTGTATATGGGTTATAGGTTTTGATTCCCATTTCTGACTCCTTTCAACGCCTTCTGGCGTTTCTATTTTTCGTATCGCGGCTTTGGTTGCCGCATAGTTTCAAAAATTACAGACCCTGGAAGATCTCGATGTCTTTGCTGTCTGCTGTGAGCTTAACGATTGCTTTCTTGGTCTTAGCAGTCTTACCAACTACCATACCACGTCTGCGGTTCTTACCGTCAGCGTTCATTGTGTTTACGCTCTCGACCTTTGTGCCCGGGAACATCTTCTCAACAGCTTCTTTGATCATGGTCTTGTTTGCTTCCGGATGTACGAGGAATGTATATTTCTTCTCGCTCATAGCGTTCATGCTCTTCTCAGTTACAACCGGTTTGAGGATTACGTCGTAGTACTGTACGTTTGCCATTATGCGTATACCTCCTCGATAGATGCTACAGCAGCCTTGGTAGCTACTACAGTGTTGTATTTCAGAATGTCGAATACATTGATTGTGTTAACAAGGGAAGTCTTAACTTCCGGAATGTTTCTTGCAGAAAGAACTGTGTTCTGATCGTTGTCAGCAAGAACAACAAGAGCCTTGGAAACTTTAAGGTTGTTCATAACAGCCTTGAAGTTCTTTGTCTTAACTTCGTCAAACTTTAACTCGTCAACAACAACGAACTTGTTCTCGTTTACTCTGCTTGTAAGAGCGGACTTAAGAGCAGCTCTCTTCTCTTTCTTGTTAAGAGTGATTGTGTAATCTCTCGGAGTCGGAGCGAATACCATTCCGCCGCCTGTCCACTGCGGAGATCTTGTGGAACCCTGTCTTGCATGACCTGTTCCTTTCTGTCTCCACGGCTTTCTGCCGCCACCGGAAACCTCAGAACGTGTTTTTGCTTTCTGTGTTCCCTGACGTTTATTTGCAAGCTGTGCAACAACAGCCATGTGTACGAGATGCTCGTTCACTTCAACGCCGAATACAGCGTCGTTCAGCTCGATTGTGCCAACTTCTTTACCTTCCATATTGTATACGGATACGTTTGCCATTTCTGTTTCCTCCTTTCCTGTAAAAGCTTATTTGCAAGCCTTTACTGTTTCCTTTAATGTTACTAAGGACTTCTTCGGTCCCGGTACAGCACCCTTAACAAGGATCAGGTTGTTTTCAACGTCAACCTTGACAATCTCGAGGTTCTGAGTGGTAATCTTCTTGTTACCCATCTGACCCGGCATGCCTTTGCCCTTGAATACGCGGCCCGGAGTTGTTGCGGAACCATTGGAACCCTGATGACGATGGAATTTAGAACCATGAGCCATCGGTCCTCTGCTCTGTCCAAGTCTCTTAATAGCGCCCTGGAAACCTTTACCTTTGGAGATAGCAGTTGCATCTACCTTATCGCCAGCAGCGAAGATATCAGCTTTGATTTCGTCTTTTACGTTGTACTCTTCGGAATTCTCAAAACGGAACTCTCTAACGAATCTCTTGTAAGATACGCCAGCCTTGTCAAAGTGACCCTTTACCGGCTTGTTTACAAGTTTCTCTCTCTTATCAACAAAGCCAACCTGTACAGCTTTGTATCCATCGTTCTCCTCTGTCTTAACCTGTGTTACTACACACGGACCAGCCTGAAGAACTGTTACCGGAACAAGAACGCCTTCATCGTTGAAGATCTGAGTCATTCCGACTTTTGTAGCTAAAATCGCTTTCTTCATTTTTTTACCTCCTGTTACTAATCTACAGCGGAACGCAAAACAGAATTTTCTGTGCGTTCATCCTAGAGCAGCCCAACATAGGTGGAACACTATGACATTACATTTTGTAATGATGTTGATTCCCTTTCAGGATGAGTAGTGTTGCTTTTATATCAGAACCATTCAGGATTTCTAATTTTAATGTTTGCTGCATGTTTCGCAGCGTGAAAAATAAATATCTTTAATTATTTATTTTTCATCTTGATGTCGATATAAACACCAGCCGGCATTTCCAGTCTGGACAGTGCATCTACTGTCTTCTGGCTCGGGCTTGTGATATCGATGAGTCTCTTATGAGTTCTCTGCTCGAACTGCTCTCTGGAATCTTTGTACTTGTGAACAGCTCTTAAGATTGTTACAACCTCTTTCTTTGTCGGCAGCGGAACCGGACCACTCACCTGTGCTCCTGTTTTCTTTACTGTCTCGATGATCTTACCAGCGGACTGATCGATCAGCTGATGGTCGTAAGCCTTTAATGTGATTCTCATAACCTGACTTGCCATAAAAAAAGTCGCCTCCTTTTCGCACTTTTGAACGAAGTACGACAAGCGGTGACTGTACACGGTCTCGTGTGTATCATGCCGATTCACACGTTGTTACTGCCCCTTACCCTGAGCAGCTGTTAATTTGGTACAGTGACTTGTCGCCAGTTTCCTAACTTGACATTCGCTCCACGGAACACCTGCCATTCTCAGGCAGCAACCTCTCGCTTCAACGCTATCATGTCACAGCCAGATAAGAATAACACATCGAAATCGAAAAATCAAGCTTTTTTTGCTTATTTTTCAAGGGTTTTTTCAATTTGTGGATAACC
>CAKRNI010000032.1 GCA_934370915.1 uncultured Lachnospiraceae bacterium | reverse complement strand
TTCTTTACGATCTGTCCGTCCTCACCGAGATAGAACCAGTCTTCTCCGCGCTTTCTCCAGGCATCGGTGGTGAGATACCCGTCCTCATCATAGTAGACCTTCGCGTCACCTTCGGTCACCCAGCCGTGAGACGCCGCGTAGACCGGAAGCCCGGAGACCATCGCCATAAATGCTGCCGCGGATAAGACCGCAGCGATCTTTGTCTGTTTTTTCATAATCGTTTTCTCTCCTTTTTTGATCTGAATATGGAAATGTTTTATGGTGTCACAGTTGTTCGTGCAATGCATGAACGGTAACCTGTTTTTGCTTACCGGCTGATTATAACAGGCTGGCGAGGCCGGATTCCAGTGTGGGTTTCTGGCAGATCTGGGACACCGTGGAAAGCGTTTCAGAGGCTGGAAAATACGGAAGAAAAAGGCGGGGAACACTTTCAGGAGGGACCTGCGAAAACCGTAACTGTTCAGTACCTTCACAGTTACATGCAAAAATCCATTCCAAATCGGCTACGCCGATGGGATTTTTGCCTTTTAGCCTAGGTTTTCTTACGGTCAGCGCAGCAAGTGCGCAGACCTACTGAACAGTTACTGAAAACCTTACAAAAATATGATCTACTGGACTGTATGCGGTCCGCATGGTATAATCGAGAAAGGTATTATCTTGAGAGAGGAGAAGGTTTCACTTATGAGAATGAAGGTTTCTGATTATATTGCCCAGAAGCTGGTGGATGAGGGCATCACCGACGCTTTTATGGTGACAGGCGGAGGTGCGATGCATCTGGATGACGGGCTTGGACATCAGCCGGGACTGCATTGCTATTTTAACCATCATGAGCAGGCATGTGCCATCGCTGCGGAGGCGTACGCGAGGATCCATAATAAGATCGCGGCTCTCTGTGTGACGACTGGCCCCGGCGGAACAAACGCGATCACCGGAGTTGTCGGCGGATGGCTCGATTCGATCCCGATGCTCGTCTTATCCGGACAGGTCCGCTATGACACGACCGCCCACAGCACAGGACTGGGGATCCGTGCGATGGGCGATCAGGAATTTGAGATCACAAAGGCGATCGACTGCATGACAAAGTACAGCGAGATGGTGCTGGACCCGATGCGGATCCGTTTCTGTCTGGAGAAATCACTTTATCTGGCGCAGACAGGAAGACCGGGTCCGTGCTGGCTCGATATTCCGTTGAATGTTCAGGGGGCATACATTGAGACGGAAGCTCTTTTAGGATTTGATAAGGACGATTACGAAGCAGGCGGCACCGGCTGGTCCGGTCACGGAACCGGATGTTCCGGATGTACGATCTGCATGATGAATAAAGTTGAAGGGAAACCGGCGATGATTCCGTCCGACGTGAGCGGACAGGGCGAAAAACGTGTGAAACTGCCGGATCCTGTGACGGTAGAGCAGGCGAGAGAAATCTTAAAGAAGGTCCGCGAGGCGAAGCGCCCGGTGATCAATGCCGGAAACGGAATCCGGATCGGAAAGGCGTTCGATGTATTCGCGAGAGTCGTAAAGAAGCTTGGAATCCCGGTTGTTACCGGCTGGAACAGCATCGACTGCATGTATGACACAGACCCGCTCTATGTGGGACGTGCCGGACATATGGGTGACCGTGCCGGAAACTTTGCGGTACAGAACAGCGATCTCTTATTGTCATTGGGAAGCCGTCTTTCGATCCGTCAGGTGGGCTATAACTACCCGACCTGGGCGAGAGAGGCCTATGTGATCTACAATGATATCGACGCCGAGGAGTTAAAGAAACCGACGGTCCATGTTGACATGCCGGTCCATGCGGACGTCAGGGATCTTCTCGAGAAGCTGGAGCTCGTCCTCGACGAGGAAGAATTCGATCCGAACGGCGGAGCAAAGGATAAAGAAGCCGTAGACTGGTGGATCAGACGCTGTCAGGAATGGAAAGAAAAATATCCGGTCGTTCTTCCGAAACACTATGAGGCCGGAGATGACGAGCCTGCAAATGTTTACGCGGCAATCAAGGAGATCAGCAGGCGCGGAGAGGAAGATCAGATCACCGTTGTGGGCAATGGTTCCGCGTGCGTGGTAGGCGGACATGCCTATGAGATGAAGAAAGGACAGCGGTTCATCAGCAACTCTGCCATCGCGTCCATGGGCTACGATCTTCCGGCAGCCATCGGTGCCTGGGTTGCAGATCATACAAAAGACATCATCCTTGTGACGGGTGACGGCAGTATCCAGATGAATCTTCAGGAGCTCCAGACCATCGTTCACCACCATATGGGAATCAAGATCTTCCTGATCAACAACGGCGGTTACCACTCCATCCGCCAGACCCAGAAGACCCACTTCCATGAGCCGTTAGTGGGAATCGGCGTGGACAGCCACGACTTAAGCTTCCCGAGCATGGAGAAGCTTGCATGGGCATACGGTTATCCGTATGTGGCAGCTCACCACAACAGCGAGCTTGGCGAGGCTGTGGAGAAGACACTTGCCATGGACGGTCCGGTGATCTGTGAGATCTTCGTGGATATGAAACAGGGCTTCGAGCCGAAGGCAGCCGCAAAGATGCTGCCGGACGGAACCATGGTATCCGTACCGCTCGAGGATCTGGCTCCGTTCCTTCCGGAGGAAGAACTGAAGGAAAATATGATCATTCCGTTAGTGGAAAATAAATAAGGTTCAGTGGAACGGCAGAGACCGTGATGAGTGACGGGAAACGGTCAGAAGCCGGGAATGGACGATAAAATAGCGATAAGAGGAAAGGGGCAGCAGAATATGAATATCATCATGACAGGTTCGACGAGCTTTGTCGGCGCGGCAACGGTGCGGGAACTCTTGAGGAGAGGACACACGGTGACCGCGGTTGTGCGCCCCAAATCCTCAAAACTTGATACGATCCTTGAAGGAAACGAGGAGGCACTTCTGACGGGGCGTCTTCTCGTGACGGAAAACGATCTTTCCGAGCCGGAAAAGCTTTTAGAAAAAGTGACAAAGCCGCAGGATGTGTTCTGCCATTTCGGCTGGGGAGGATCCGGGAGCGCGTCAAGGACGGACAAGGCGCTTCAGGAGAAGAATATGGAGATCTCTCTGGAGACAGTGCGGACTGCGAAAGCTCTGGGATGCAGAAAGTTCCTGTTTTCAGGCTCTCAGGCGGAGTATGGAATGCATCAGGACCTGATCACGGAAGAAACGGTCTGTGAGCCGAAATCCCTGTATGGTGAGGCGAAGCTTGCCATGAGGGAAAGAGGGGAAAAACTCTGTGGTGAGATCGGACTGCGCTACATCCATGCTAGGATCTTCAGTGCCTACGGACCGGGGGACCACCCGTGGACTCTGGTGGAGTCCTGTCTGGACGCGTTCCTGAATAATAAGGAAATCTCTCTTGGTGCCTGCACCCAGAAGTGGAATTTCCTCTATATTGATGACCTTGCGCGGGGAATGGCAGCTCTGTGCGAAGCTCCGGAAAGTGCGTTTGAGGGACTTGAAAATCCTGTATTTAACTTCGGCGGTGCTGAGACAAAGGTATTAAAGGAATTCGTGGAGGAGATCCATGAACTCTGCGGCGGACAGGGCGAGAGCCGGTACAATACCCGTGGGGAGAACGCGGAGGGGCTGATCAATCTGATGCCGTCGGTCGAAAAGCTGAAGACGGTGACGGGATGGAAGCCAGAGGTCGATTTCAAGACCGGAATTACAAGGATGATCGCGCTCAGAAAGAGAACCATTTAACTGAACAAGAAAGCAATTCTGGGGTGGCAGAGAGGGCAGCAATCAGTTGAAAATGCAGACCGATCACAGACTGGGAAAAAATGCCGCGAAATACGTCGAGTATTGACAAAACAGAAAAAATGGTTACAATGATAAAAGTTAAAGATTAGGTAACTGAAAAGGTATCCGAAGGTACCTGTCAGGTAAAATTTAAGGAAGAAGAAAATATAACATGAAAAAAATCAGCGTTTTGATTCCATGCTATAACGAGGAGGAGAATGTCGTTCCGATCAGCGAAGCTGTCATCGGCATCATCACAAAAGAACTGCCTCAGTACGACTATGAGCTGGTATTCATCGACAACGACTCCACCGATAAGACGAGAGAACTGCTCCGTATGCTCTGCGCGAAGAACCCGAAGATCAAGGCAATCTTCAATGCGAGAAACTTCGGTCAGTTCAATTCTCCGTATTATGGAATCCTTCAGGTAACCGGTGACTGCGTGATCTCCATGGTGGCGGATTTCCAGGATCCGGTGGAACTGATTCCGAAGTATGTCCACGAGTGGGAGAATGGCTATAAAATCGTCATCGGAATCAAGACGAGCAGCAAAGAGAACCCGATTATGTACTGGCTCAGAAGCTGCTACTATAAACTGATCCGGAAATTATCCGACGTGGAGCAGATCGAGCACTTCACAGGCTCCGGACTCTACGACAGACAGTTTATCGAGGTCTTAAGAAACTTAAACGATCCGACCCCGTTCCTTCGCGGAATCGTTGCAGAGTTAGGCTTTAAGAGGAAAGAGATCCCGTATGAGCAGCCGAAGCGCCGCGCGGGAAAGACTCACAATAACTTCTATAAATTATATGATGCGGCGATGCTCAGCTTTACGTCCTACACAAAAGCGGGCCTGCGCCTGGCAACCTTTTTCGGCGCGTTCTGCGGCGGCGTGAGCTTTATCGTAGCAGTCATATATCTGATCATGAAACTCTTATATTGGGACCGCTTCATGGCAGGTATGGCACCGCTTCTCATCGGAATGTGCTTTCTTGGTTCTGTCCAGATCTTCTTTATCGGTCTGCTTGGCGAGTATATCATGAGCATCAATACCCGTGTGATGCACCGCCCGCTCGTTGTGGAGGAGGAGCGCATCAATTTTGATACACCGGTCGGTGCACAGGAGGAAGTATGAAGTACAGTGTTGAAGTGATGAGAGTCCGGGAGCAGACGATCCAGTTAAATGGCTGGGCCGTTGAGAGCAACCCGGATTCCGTGATCACCTACCGGGTCGAGGATGAAGCGGGACAGCCGGTGGAGGCAAAAATCGTTCCGACGAGAAGAGATGACGTGAGCCAGATCTATTATAAGAAGATCATCGACCGTGATCTTGGCTTTGATATCCGTTTTCCATATGAACATGGAAAGAATTATTATCTTGTGATCTGCGGCGAGAAGAAGACGACCCGTGTGAAATACAGCGATATGACGATCCGCAGGAAGACCGGCGCGGCAAACCGCAAGGTACAGAAGCTTATGAACCTTATGAACATGGAGACAGTCCATGTTGCCTGGGACTTCTTAAAGGAAAATGGCCTGAAAGCCCTGATCTTAAAATCCAAGCACAAGATCCAGGGGATTGACGACGATTACGACTACGCAGAGTGGTGGAACCTCACGAAACCGTCGGAGGAAGAGCTGGAAGAGCAGAAGAAAAAGAAGTTCGGCTATATGCCGAAATTTTCGATCGTGATCCCGGTCTATAAGACTCCGGAGAAATTCCTGAGGGAAATGCTGGACTCCATCGTAGAGCAGACCTACGCGAACTGGGAACTCTGTATCGCGGACGGCAGTCCGGCAGGTGAGAGCGTTGAGACTGTTTTAAAGAAATACGCGGAGAAGGACGCAAGGATCCGCTATCAGGTACTGGGGGAAAACCGCGGTATCTCCGGAAATACGAATGCCGCCCTTGAGATGGCGGAAGGTGATTTCATTGTTCTTGCGGATCATGATGACCGTCTGACACCGAACGCGCTCTTTGAGTGCGCGAAAAAACTGAATGAGAATGAAAACTGCGACGTCCTCTATTCCGATGAGGACAAGCTTGATATGGATGGAGATGAACTGTTCGACCCGCATTTCAAGCCGGATTTCAATCCGGATCTTTTGACGAGCGTCAACTATATCTGCCATCTGTTTGTGGTGAAAAAAGAACTGCTCGATAAAGTCGGCGGTTTCCGGGCGGAATATGACGGAGCTCAGGATTACGACTTTATTTTCCGCTGTACGGAGAATGCAAAGCAGATCTGCCATATCCCGAAGGTGCTCTACCACTGGCGCTGCCACCCGAATTCCACGGCAAGCAACCCGGAGAGCAAGCTTTATGCCTTCACAGCCGGTTCCCGTGCCATCATGGACCACTATAAGAGAGTGGGCATTGAGGCAGAAAAGGTAGAAAAGGGCGTGGATTACGGGATCTATCACACGACATTTAAGATCAAGGATGATCCGCTTGTCTCTGTAATTATCCCGAACAAGGACCACACCGTGGATCTCGACAACTGCATCCGCCCGATGCTGACGGAGGGAACCTATAAGAATCTGGAGTTCGTCATCGTGGAGAACAACAGTACGGAACAGGCGACCTGGGATTACTATGAGAAGATCCAGAAGGAATTCCCCAATGTACATGTAGTCCGCTGGGAAAGAGAGTTCAACTACTCTGCGATCAACAACTTCGGCGTACAGCACGCAAAGGGCGAGTATTTCCTGTTCATGAACAACGATATCGAGCTGATCGCAAAGAATTTCGTGGAAGAGATGCTGGGCTTTGTCCAGAGAGAGGACGTGGGGATCGCCGGAGCGAGACTGCTCTATGAGGATGACACGATCCAGCATGCCGGTGTTGTTATCGGTTTCGGCGGTATCGCCGGTCATACATTTATCGGACTTCATAAATCCGAGAACAGCTATTTCAACCGCGCGATGTGTGCCCAGGATTACAGTGCTGTCACAGCGGCCTGCATGATGAGCAAGCGTTCCGTATTTGACGCTGTGGGCGGATTTACGGAAGAGCTCGCGGTAGCTTTCAATGATATTGATTACTGCATGAAGGTGAGAAAGCTCGGAAAACTTGTAGTATACGCGCCTTATGCGGTGCTTCACCACTATGAATCCAAGTCCCGCGGACTTGAGGACACACCGGAGAAGGTGGAGAGATTTAACCGTGAGATCGCCACCTTCGCGAAGCGCTGGCCGGAGATCCTGAGAGACGGAGATCCGTACTACAATCCGAACCTGACACTGAGAAAATCAAATTTTGCGCTGCGTGACCTGAAAAAGGAAAAAATCGGGGAACCATATAAACTGGAGGTACCGTTAGACGAATGAAGACAACGATCATAATTCCGAATTACAACGGACTTTCGTTTATGGAACCGTGCTTTGAGGCTCTGGAAGCGCAGACGATGAAGGATTTCAAGATCCTGGTGGTGGACAACGGTTCCACGGACGGCAGCGTGGAGTGGCTGAAGGAGCGGGAAATCCCGTCGATCTTTCTTCCGGAAAACACTGGCTTTTCCGGTGCGGTAAATGTGGGGATCAAGGCGGCAGATACGCCGTATGTGATCTTATTAAATAACGATACAAAAGTGGCTCCCCACTATGTCGAAGCGCTGGAGCGGGCTATGGACCGCTCGGAAAAGATCTTTTCCGTCAGCAGCAAGATGATCCAGATGTATCATCCGGATCTTATGGATGATGCCGGTGATATGTACAGCGTGCTCGGTTGGGCATTCCAGCGGGGTGTCGGCCGCCCGGAAAAGCTTTATAAAAGGAGATGCCGTGTTTTTACGGCGTGTGCCGGGGCAGCGATCTACCGCCGGGAAGTGTTCGAGACCATCGGATACTTCGATGAGATGCATTTCGCCTACCTCGAGGATATCGATGTGGGATACCGGGCGAAGCTTTACGGGTATGACAACGTGTTCTGCCCGGAAGCTGTGGTCTACCATGTAGGCAGCGGGACAAGCGGATCGAAGTATAATTCCTTTAAGGTGAAACTTGCCGCGAGAAATAATGTGTATCTGAATTACAAAAATATGCGCGCATGGCAGTTGCTTTTAAATTCTCCGTGTCTTCTCGCGGGAACATTTGTAAAGTTCCTGTTTTTTAAAAAGATGGGATTCGGAAAAGACTATGTGTCCGGATTCCTTGAGGGAATCAGAACATTAAAGGACTGTAAACGCGTTCCTTCCTTTAAGGGAAGATTACAGCGGGAGATCGGGATCCAGCTTGAGCTGATCGCCGGAACCGCAGTCTATGTTTATGAGTTTTCCAGGAGACAGGCGGCGAAGCTTGGAGCGAAAGCCTGAGATCTTTCGCCGGACGCTGTGTGGCTGGTTCAGTGCGGATAGGCTGAACGGCTGCCTTTGTGCAAGATAAACGAATAATTTACGGAAATCTCAGATTTTCTTAAGAAATCGTTTATATGCAAATGGGTAAATTTTATGTATACTATGTATGCATATTTTTTACGATGGCGGTACTATGTCCGGGAGAGTGACCTTTGAAGGACAGTCTGACGGGGCATGGTATAGTTGAAAATACCTGCCGGGGGGAATTGGCTGGCGCGGCTGTGCATGTGCTGACCACAGAAAGAATTCTGACCGGCATGTTCCTTGGAAAACAGGGTGAAAATTATATGATCAAAGATAATCAGAAGAGCCTCAACCGTTTTCACGTTGTGCTTGACGCCTTCGTGACCGTATTCTCCTATCTGCTTGCGTGGTTTATCGTAATCGGAAGCGGATGGGCGAATCTGCTCGGAAAACGGACACTTGAGGTCGGTTTTTATTTTGGCGCGCTTCTTGTCATTATTCCGGCGTATCTGCTTTTGTACTCCTTTTTTGGACTGTACACCCCGAAGCGTGTACTCGGACGCAGAAATGAATTCGGAAAGATATTCAAAGCGAACACGATCGGACTCCTTATTTTCGGTCTGGTCCTGTACTTTGGAAGAAAAGAGCCGCATCTCTACAACTTCTCCCAGAGACTGGTCGTATATTTCTATGTGCTGAACGTAGTATTTATGACCATTGAGCGGAATGGAATCCGGATCGTGCTCCGTTCCATGCGCTCAAAAGGATACAATCAGAAACATATCCTGTTAGTTGGTTACTCTTCCGCAGCGGAAGGTTTTATTGACCGGGTAAGCAAGAATCCGGAATGGGGATACACGATCCGCGGAATCATTGATGATACGAAGGAACGCGGAAGTGAGTATAAGGGAGTAAAGGTCATCGGCTGCATCGAGGATCTTGACTATATTTTAGAGCAGAACAGTCTCGATGAGATCGCAGTTACACTGAGCCTGGGTGAGTATGAAAAACTCCGCCATATCGTTGCTCTCTGTGAGAAATCCGGCGTGCACACGAAGTTTATCCCGGATTACGGAAACATTATCCCGACGATCCCGTATATGGAAGATCTTCAGGGACTACCGGTGATCCATATCCGCCGTGTTCCGTTAAACGATCCGATGAACGCGATGATAAAGAGAGCCGTGGATATCGTGGGTGCGATCGTGGGGATCGTTCTTTTCTCCCCGATCATGCTGATCGTGGCAGTGCTCATCAAGCTGACATCCCCGGGACCGATTATTTTCTGTCAGGAACGTGTTGGCCTTCACAACCGGCCGTTTAAAATGTATAAATTCCGTTCCATGACGGTTCAGGATCCGGGCAAGGAGAAGAGCCGCTGGACAACAAAGGGAGATGCCCGTGTGACTCTCATCGGAAAAATAATCCGCCGTACAAGTATCGACGAGGTACCGCAGTTCTTTAATATCCTAATTGGTGATATGAGTCTTGTGGGTCCGAGACCGGAACGGCCATTTTTCGTTGAAAAATTTAAGGAAGAAATCCCGCGATATATGATCAAGCACCAGGTCCGTCCGGGCCTTACCGGCTGGGCGCAGGTGAATGGTTACCGTGGAGACACTTCGATCATTAAGCGGATCGAGCACGATCTCTATTATATCGAGAACTGGACACTTGGTCTTGATTTCAAGATCATGTTCTTAACGGTTTTCAAGGGATTTATCAATAAAAACGCTTACTAAGACGAGGACAAATGACATGAATTATGAAGACGAATTAGACCGTTCCCGCGCCAGAAAGAGCAGACGGCGTGAGAGCGAGAGTGAGACGTCCGCAAAACGCCACACTCACAGGACGGAAGATCTGTATTCCATGAGTGCTGACCCGGGAAGCCGTGCAGGCCGTGCCGCAGCAAAGAGCCATGGGGCAGCTTCCCACAATCACAGAAGACGGAAAAACGGAAACAAGAAGAAAAAGATCGTCATCGGTGTTCTGATCGCCCTGATCGTTCTGGTCCTGGGGTTTGCCGCAGCGGTTTACGGCTATATCCGGCACAACTTCGGAAAGATGAACGGACAGAACGAGTTTGATGTTCAGGATGTTCAGAACGAGAATATCTCCCTGGAAATGAGAGACAAGATGGAAAAAGGCTATTGGACCATCGCGGTCTTTGGTCTCGATTCCCGTGACAGCTCCACAGGAAAAGGAAACCAGTCCGATGTTATCATGATCGTGAACTTAAATCGTGAGACCGGAGAGATCAAGCTGGTATCCGTATTCCGCGACACTTACCTGAATGTGAGCGACAAGAACACATACAATAAGATCAACGCGGCATATGCGATGGGTGGTCCGGAACAGGCAGTAAAAGCCCTGAATAAGAATCTGGATCTCAACATCACCCACTATGTATCGTTCAACTGGAAGGCAGTCGCAACAGCGATCAACATCCTCGGTGGTGTCGACATCGATATCAGTAAGTCCGAGTTCTACTACATCAACGCGTTCATCACAGAGACGGTAAAAGGTACCGGAATCGGTTCTGTACAGTTAAAGAGCGCAGGTGTGAACCATCTGGATGGCGTACAGGCCGTTGCCTATGGACGTCTTCGTCTGATGGACAGTGACTATGCGCGTACAGAGCGCCAGAGACTTGTAATCCAGAAGGCATTCGAGAAGGCGAAAAAGGCAGACTTTGCGACATTAAACAGCCTGATCGGAAATATGTCCGCGATGTGCGCGACAAATATCAATATGAATGATATCCTTCCGATGGCGAAGAATGTCACGAAATACCATCTCGGTGAGACGACCGGATTCCCGGCAGCTCGCGGAGAGCAGAAGATGAAGATCGGTAAACTGAAACTGTCCTGTGTTATCCCGCAGACACTTGTGAGCAATGTTACAAGCCTTCACAAGTTCCTCTATGGTGAAGAGAATTACAAGCCATCGAGTACGGTCCAGACGATTAGCAATAAGATCGCTGAACTTACCGGACTGAATAAGGCTGGCAAGGAGATCGATCATGTAGCGACGGATCAGGGATATATCCCGAAGGGAGAGACGGAGGCCACGACACTTTCCGCAGAAGAGGAGAGTAAGAAGGAGAGTCAGGAAGAATCCCAGATGGAGTCCATGCTCGAAGAATCCAAGAAGGAATCCGAGAGTGCGAAAGAGACTGAGACAGGCCCGGACGGCAAGCCGATCGAGACTACATCAGGAGCCCATAACAGCGGCTATCTGCATGAGACGGAAACGGATGCCAACGGCAATGTGATCACAAAACCGACCGAGAGCCATGCGGGAAGTCCGACGGACGAAGCAGAGACCTCCACGGAGGCATACAGACCGTCAAGCCCGCAGGATATGACTACGGAAGCCCCGATCGGCCCGGGATATGAGAAGTCGACGGCAGTTCCGGAAGCGACAACGAGTGCAGGTCCGGCAACCCCGACGGAAGGACAGAGCTCCGTAACAGTTCCAGGTGAGGGAACTGTCGCGGCAGAAGGTCCGGCAGCCGGAATTTAGGGACGAAGACAGAAAAAGGTTATAAAGAAAAGACAGGATTTTAGGATCAGACGCATCATTTGACCGGTCTGGAAGGGAACTTCCGGGCTGCCGATGATGCGTCTTTTTTGTGTAACAGGAAATTCCGAGGAGTTCCCCATTACACAAAAGGCACTAATGTGCCAATGATGCACACTTGTGCAGTCTGAAACATGGAGGAGGTTTTACACAGCTATATTTTTCGAAGAAAATTGAATTTACATTTTACATAGATTATACAAAGTAGTTACCGAACCATGGTTTTTGCTTTTTGGGATTCGTGATAAAAATAATACTGTACAGAGAAAGAAAAAACAAAAACAAAGACCTTTGAGGAGGAGAAAAGAATTATGAAAACAAGAAAAGTAATGGCACTTGCAGGTGCAGGAGTATTAGCAGTCAGCATGATGACAGGATGCGGAAGCAGCAACAGCACAGCATCCACGACAGCAGCAGCGACAACAACTGCGGCAGCAGAGACAACAAAAGAAGCAGCGACAACAGCAGAAGAGAAAACTGCAGATCTTACAGGATCAATTACAGCGGCAGGTTCTTCCGCATTAAAACCGCTGGTTGATGATGCAGCAGACATGTTTATCGAGAAATACCCGGACGTTTCCATCACGATCGACGCAGGCGGATCCGGAGAGGGCTTAAAGCAGGTTTCCGAGGGAACTGTAAATATCGGTAACTCCGATGTTGAGGCCTCCGCAAAGCTTGACGAGGCACAGGCAAAAGAGCTTGTTGACCATCAGGTATGCGTAGTCACAATGGCTCCGATCGTAAACAACGATGTAAAAGAAGGCGGTGTTGAGGACCTTACAAAACAGCAGCTCATCGACATCTTCACAGGAAAGACAACAAACTGGAAAGAAGTTGGCGGACCGGATGAGAGCATTGTCCTTGTAACAAGACCGACATCTTCCGGTACAAGAGCAACCTTCCAGAAATACGCGCTTGACGGAAACGAGGAAGCTTCCAATACTTCCATGGAAACAGATGATTCCGGTGTTCTTCTTCAGAATGTAAAAGATACAAAGGGTGCGATCGGATATGTAGCACTTTCCTATCTGACAGGTGACGCGGGAGTTGCAACCGTAGCGATCGATGGCGCAGAGCCGACACTTGAAAATACATACGCTGGAAAATATCCGGTATGGACATTTGAACATATGTATACAAAGGGTGAGCCGGACGAAGTTGTAAGCGCATTCCTTGACTACATCATGTCCGATGAGTACGGCACAAAGATGGAATCCTTAGGATACGGCGTATCTTCCAAGATGACAAGTACCGAACACTAATTAAAACGGGCAGCAGGCCATGATCCGACCGGAAAACAGAAAATGGACATGGACAAAAAACTGCAAAAAAGGGGCGGGGCAGAAGAATCTGGCCCGCCCCGACATGATTTATACAGGAGGACTTATGAAGAATGGTAAAGAAAAAAGCATGTTCGTCAGGGAATATCTATGGCGGGATCTGATGACCGTCTGTGGTATGTTTGTAATTCTTCTGACGATCGTGATCGGCGCATTCCTTGTATATAAGGGATCGTCCACATTCCTGATCTATAAACATTCTTTTCTGGAATTCTTAGGATCCGCGGATTGGGCACCTGAGGACAATATGGCAGGCGGCGGCAGCATTGGCGCTCTGATCTTCATCGTGGGATCTGTCTGCACATGCGGACTGGCTCTTCTCATCGCGACACCGTTTTCTCTGGGATCAGCGATCTTCATCACAGAGATCTCCCCGAAATTCGGCGAGAAATTTTACCGCCCGGTGGTTGAGATCTTTGCGGGAATTCCGTCAGTCGTATACGGCTGGGTAGGACTTACCGTACTTGTGCCGGCAATCAAAAATATATTTGGCCGTCAGGTCGGCCATTCGATCCTGGCAGCAGGACTGGTTCTCGCAGTGATGATCTTCCCGACAATCACGAGTGTCGCGGCGGATGCTCTTCACTCCGTCTCAAAGGAATGCAGAATGGCGGCTTACGGACTTGGATCCACCCGCTGGCAGACCATTTACCGGATCGTTGTTCCGGCAGCGGCGCCGGGAATCATTTCCGGAATTATCTTAGGTCTTGCCCGGGCATTCGGTGAAGCTCTGGCGGTGGCCATGGTCATCGGACAGACCACAGCGCTTCCGACCAGCATCTTCTCAACGACAAAGACTCTGACGACTGAGATCGCGGCTCAGATGGGCAACGCGATGGAAGGCGGAGAAATGAAATCTGCCCTCTGGACGATGGCATTGCTGTTATTTGCGATTTCCCTGTTCTTCATCTTCCTGATCCATCATGTGACGGCAGAGAAACCGGAAAAAGAAGACAGAAAGCCTGCAGCAAAGGGGGGAAAATAAACGATGGAAAATAAAATCAGACGTTCACGCAGTGTGGACAAAGCCATGACGGTTGTTTTTTATCTGGTAGCAATTTTCTTCTTTGCTCTCCTGTTAGGCTTTGCGGGTAAAGTTATCATCGGAGGCCTTCTGGGGGCAAATCCGGAGATGTTCCGGTTCGCGAGAAAAGGCAGTATCGGAAACCAGTTATTCAACACGATCTACCTCGTACTGATCGCTCTTCTTGTATCCGTACCGCTCGGTGTCTGCGCCGGAATCTATCTGGCCATGTACGCGAAGCAGGGAAAGATGACAAAGTTTTTGAGAATGTGTATCGAGACACTCTCCTCCCTGCCGTCCATCGTCGTGGGACTGTTTGGATACCTGGTATTTCTCGTATTCTTCGGAATGGGAAAAAGTCTGATGGCAGGTGCTCTTTCCGTGTCGATCCTGACACTTCCACTGATCACAACGACCACAGAGGACGCCATAAAAGGACTTCCGGCAGGATATTTTCAGGCGAGCCTGGGTCTTGGAGCGACAAAATGGCAGTCCATCTTCCATGTACTTCTTCCGGCATGTCTTCCACGTATCATGACCGGTGTCATTCTGGCAGCCGGCCGCGGTTTCGGTGAGGCGGCAGCACTTCTTTATACGACGGGATCCGGAAGTGATCTCCGCTGGGGCAACTGGAAACTTGCGGCTCCGACATGTCCGCTCAATCCGTTCCGTCCTGCAGAGACTCTTTCGATCCAGATCTGGAACCTTCAGGTAAATGGACAGGATAAGGCACTTGCCAATACCGCTTCCGCCGTTCTTATGATTCTGGTTCTGGCGTTCAGCATTGGCGCGAATGTATGGAGCCATCATTTAAAGAAGAAGAATTCCGGAGAAGAAGCGTAAGGAACCGCCGTCGGCCGAAGCGATACATGAGACCGGCACATGACAGTTTTAGAGAGGAAAAATATATGACAGCTATAAAACCGAAATTTGATATCGAAAAGCTGAATCTGCATTACGGCGCCTTCCACGCGCTGAAGGATATCAACATGCAGATCGATGAACATAAGATCACCGCTTTCATCGGACCGTCCGGATGCGGAAAGTCCACATTTTTAAAGACCTTAAACCGTATGAATGATCTTGTAGAGGGCGTGAAGATCGAAGGAAAAGTAGAACTTGATGGGAAGAACATATTTAAAGATATGGATGCCATCACACTGCGCCACAAGGTCGGCATGGTCTTCCAGCAGCCGAACCCGTTTCCGAAGAGCATCTACGACAATGTGGCTTACGGCCCGAGAATCTTCGGGATTACAAAAAAGGCAGATCTCGATGAGATCGTTGAGAGAAGCTTACGGCAGGCGGCAATCTGGGATGAATTGAAGGACCGCTTAAATAAGAGTGCTCTGGGACTCTCCGGCGGGCAGCAGCAGAGACTCTGCATTGCGAGAACTCTGGCAGTAGAGCCGGAAGTCATCCTGATGGATGAGCCGACCTCTGCTCTGGACCCGATCTCCACATCAAAAATCGAGGATCTGGCGATGGAGTTAAAGGATAAGTACACGATCGTGATCGTCACCCACAACATGCAGCAGGCAGCGCGTATCTCTGATAAGACCGCGTTCTTCCTGTTAGGTGAGGTTGTCGAGTACAATAATACAGGCGATCTGTTCGCGAATCCGAGGGATGAGCGCACAGAGAGTTACATCACAGGGAGGTTTGGCTGATTATGAGAGACGCATTTTTAAAACAGTTGGAAGAGCTGCATAAGATGCTCGCGGAGATGGGAAATCTCTGCGAGAGCATGATTGACGGAGCGTACGAGGCACTGATGAACATGGATCGGGAACAGGCAGCTAAGATTCTGGCAGCGGACGCGAATGTCGATTTAAAGGAGAGGGATATCGAGAGCAAGTGCTTAAAGCTCCTGTTAGAGCAGCAGCCGGTGGCAAGTGATCTCAGAACGATCTCATCTACCTTAAAAATGATCACGGACCTGGAGCGGATCGGTGATCAGGCAGGCGATATCGCCGAGATCGTAAAGACGACCGATCTTTCCGCTCCGGTAAAGGCCACAAGACTTGGCGAGATGGCAAAAGCCGTTGCGTCTATGGTCCGTGAGAGCATCGAGAGCTTTGCAAACGGAGATCTCAAAAAGACAAAAGAAGTGATTGAGTACGATGATGTGATCGATAACCTTTTTAGTGAGGTCAAGAAAGAACTTGCCGCTGGTATCTTAAACGGTGAGGCAACTCAGGAACAGATCCTCGATGTCTTAATGATCGCCAAATATCTGGAGCGTATCGGTGACCATGCCACAAATATTGCGGAGTGGGCGGAGTACGCGATCACCGGTGTTCATCGCAACAGTGAGATGGAAGAGCATCTATAAACAGAAAAAATAAACTTAAACGGATGGAGAACCTGATTTACAGGTTCTCCATTCGTGTTTTCAGAAGTGGAAGCTGCTCCCGGACGGACGTGATCTCGTCAAGGTCAATGGTAGTGATCTGCATTCCCTCGTGCTCATCCATCTGGTTTAAGACTCTGCCCCAAGGGGAGACAGCGATGGAGTGGCCGAAGGCCTGGTAGGAGGCGGAGAGATCCCTTGCAGGAGACGTTCCGAAGACAAAAATTTGGTTATCCAGAGCGCGGGCGCGGAAGGTAAGCTCCCAGTGCGCCGGTCCGGTAGTCATATTGAAGGCTGCCGGGACAAGGACGATATCAGCACCTTCCAGAACCATCCGTCGGAAGATCTCCGGAAAGCGGATATCGAAACAGATGCAGAGACCGATTTTTCCAAATTCCGTGTCAAATACGGTAGCGGAGTCTCCGGGAGTCAGGGTGTCGGACTCTTTGAAATACTGTCCACCTTTTACATCAATGTCGAAGAGGTGGACTTTTCTGTGGCGGGCGATCTGTTTTCCATTCCGGTCAAAGACATAGGCGGTATTGAAAACATGTCCGTCCGGGTCACATTCCGGGACGGATCCGGCGGAAAAATAGACTCCGAATTCCTTTGCAAGGTCAGAGAGTGCCTGCCAGACCGGTCCGCCTGCTTTTTCTGCGTAGACAGGGAAATTCGGTGTTTCATAGGGGCAGTTGAACATTTCCGGGAGGCAGACAAGGTCGGCGCCGGAATCTTTTGCTTTCCGGATCAGCGGACGCAGGACCTCAATATTCTGCATTTTGTCAGGAAACACATGGGTCTGAAGTTGGGCGATAGTCATGGATGCCATAGGAAACCTCCTTATCAAAATCCCATCGGCAGAGCCGATGTGGAAAAATGTATTATGATTCCAGTGTAATCCCCTGTCATCTGGAATGTCAAGGGATCATATGGGGGTATCCGCAGAAACAATCCGTAGATACGGATATTGCGCATGAGCTGCAACGCTCTGTGGGCGGGACGGAGTCGTGACAGATGCATTGGGTTTGTATCATGCATTGGACCTGTATCTGGTAGAAATGAAATGCATGAAATACAAAATGTAGATATTGCACATACAAAAGAAAAAACTTTGAAAAAAACTGGAAAAAGAGGTTGACTTTTCCATGGGGATTTGATATTATAATACTCGCCTTGAGCGACAGGGCAAAACTTATTAAGAGTCATTAAGAAAACTTCTTAAT
>CAKRNI010000031.1 GCA_934370915.1 uncultured Lachnospiraceae bacterium | reverse complement strand
GTTTGCACAGATCGTTACAAGATCCTGCGGAGCGCTGATGCTGACGCTTGGAGGAATATTAGTGCAGATGGTGGGGTAGAATCCGGATCATGTATCAGCGCAGCAGGCTTTTGCACCTGCCGCGCTGATTTTGTAAAGTATGGGGTTTGAAGGTATTTGAACAGTTATTATGTATGAAAAACGGAGGAGTGGCAAAGATGGAAATATATCAGCTTCGATATTTTGCATATGCTGCGAAATATGAAAATATCACGATGGCGGCGAAGGAATTGAATGTATCCCAGCCTTCCATCAGTAAGGCGATCCAATCACTGGAGCGCGAATTAAAAACAGAGTTGCTTCGGAAAAACGGAAGATCCTGTGTGCTTACCCATGATGGGTATTTATTGCAGGAAAGGGTAGTTCCTTTGCTTGAGGAAATAGAACATCTTCCGTTGGAATTCCGCAATAGACAGAAGAAAAAACTGATCCGTTTGAACGTTCTGACCGCAGGACTGCTTGTTCCGGAATTGATTCGCGAATTTCGGGAGGAAAATCCGGATGTTTTTTTTCAGGTATTAGATCGCAGAGAGGCAACCAAATGGGATGTCTGCATTCGAAGTACACTGCCGCAGTATGTGTTCAGCAATGCGGTAAAACTGATGGAAGAGCCATTGTATCTCGCGTTTCATAAAGATTCGTGGTTGAGAAATATGGAAAAAGTCAGGTTGTCAGATATCAGGAATGAACAATTTGTTATGCTGAGAAGCGGAGGAAGTATCCGGACGATTTCAGAAGCAATATTCGAAAAAGAAGGGATCATTCCGGATATTGCATTTGAATGTGATGACGTTCATGTTTTGAGACGCATGGTACAGGAAGGGGTGGGGATCACCATCTGGCCAAGGTATTCCTGGAGAGATCACCTGAGAAGCGAGACAGATTTTGCAAATGTCTGTTATCGGCCGATCGATAACAACGAATTCAAACGATCCCTGTATCTGATCCTGCAGAAAGATCTTAAAATGACAGAAGAATTGGAGAAATTCTGCAAATACACGGAAAAATATTTTGGCACTATCAAAGAAGAATAAATAAAATTGTGTCAAATTCATTCGAAATAAGAATATGAGTCATTCATGAATAATATTTGAACAATATGTATAATTAATATATAATTGACCTATAAAAGAAAGCGCATCTTTTTAAGAATCAGCCATATGAAATCTATGGTGAAGGTCTGAGGGACCTTCTTAAAAAGGAGCGCTTTTGTCGTGTTTATATCATTTTTGTTACCAGTAGTTGTTGATTACAAAAGGAGGAAATCATGAAAAAAAGCTTTTATCGTATTACGGCAGCGGCGCTTATGACAACGATGCTTGCAGCAAGCGTAGTCGGATGTTCAAAATCGTCATCCGGTGGTTCGACTGCGACAGCGGGAACCGAGACAGCTGATCCGGGAAAGCAGACAACAGGAACGGCAGATGCATCAGGTGATCTGAATCCCCTGACTCCGCCGGAAGGTGTTCAATTAAAAGAAGATCTCGCGATGGGATTGAAAACAAAACATACAACGATCGATACCATGGAAGTAAGTAACACGCAGCATAACTATATGTTCCGAATGGTGCATGATACACTGGTTCACTTTAACAATACGACAAATGAGCTGGAACCGCAGCTTGCGACAGAGTGGAGTACCGATGATGGCGGAAAGACATACATCTTTAAATTGAGAGATGGCGTAAAATTCCACAACGGTGAAACTTTAAAAGCATCTGATGTTGTATTTACCTTTAACAGAATGCAGGGAACAACCTCCAGCAACAACTTATATACAAAGCTGGAATCGGTTGAGGCAGTCGATGATATGACAGTAAAGATCGTTCTTCTCAAACCGAACCTTGACTGGCCATATATGATGACGATACCGACCACATCGATCCTCAGTGAGAAAGCAGTTACCGATGATCCGACGGAAGGAACAGGAATCGGAACGGGTCCATGGCAGATCGATTCCTATGAATTTGGAAACTATACGAAGCTTGTTGCATTCGATGACAGCTGGAGAGGTGCTCCGAACGCGAAGACCTTCACATTCCGCTATATCCCGGAGGATTCTGCCCGTCTGATCGCATTACAGAACGGAGAAGTTGATATCTGTATGGAGCCGGCAACGATCGAGCTTGGAACGATCGAGGATGATCCGAATCTGGATCTGATCAGTTATGACGGCGGATCTCTTTCCTATTTTGCGTTTAATACACAGAAGTCCCCGGCAGACAATGAAGATCTTCGAAAAGCAGTTGCATACGGAATTGACGTTGACAGTATTATCGCTGTAGCGGCAGAGGGACGTGGAAAGAAAGCAACCTCTTTCTGGGGCTGGAATGAATATGGATTCTATGATTGCGGCGGTTATGAGTACAATCCGGATAAAGCAAAAGAGTATCTGGCAAAGGCATATCCGAACGGCGGCGCAACACTTGATGTTACTGTAAGCGGAGCAGAGAGAAAGACAATTGCGGAGATGGTACAGAGCCAGCTTAAGGAGATCGGAATCACGATCAATATTGTAGAGCTCGACTCCGCAGGTCTCAGCACAAGTACGACAAAGGGTGAGCACCAGTCCTGTATCTACGGTATGGGATTCAACATCTTCGGTGATGATGCAAGAAGAATCCTTCAGCCGGGTTCCGCAGTAAACAAAGCACATTACGATGATCCGGAAGTTATGGAGCTTCTTGACAAGGCTGTTGCAGAAACAGATGAAGCAAAGAGAAAAGAGTATTATAAAGAGATTCAGGAAAATGTCCATGAGCATGTTCCGTATATTCCACTTTACTATGCAGATGGTTTTATCGGTGTGAAAAAGGGAACAGGAGGAATCGATATTTACCCGACTTCCCATCACGATTACTCTAAGGTTTTTGTACCGGCAAACTAAATGCAGGAATCTTATCAGCGGACCGCCATTGCGGTCCGCAACTAATATGAGTCAGAATACGAAAGAAAGCAAAGGAGGATCCTATGCATCGTTATATTATAAAGCGATTACTCATGATGATTCCGGTTATCATCGGCGTCTCATTTCTTGTGTTTTTTATCATGGATCTGGCACCCGGAGATGCGGTAGATCTTATGGCACCGGAGGGTGCGACCACTGAGGAGCTCGCGGAGATCCGTCATGATCTTGGACTTGATAAGCCGGTGGTTCTGCGCTATGCAGATTATATGATCGGAATGCTCCATGGAGATATGGGCGTTTCTTATGTGTCAAAGACCGATGTGTTTTCTACATATGTAGAAAAACTTCCGGCAACTATTAAACTTTCTTTTGCATCTATTCTTGTTTCAATCCTTTTATCAGTTCCTCTGGGTATTTATTCTGCGACGAAGCAGGGAAGTATTCAGGATAATATCAGTATGATTCTGGCGATGCTTGGACTATCGATGCCAAACTTCTGGCTGGGCCTTCTGCTGATCATCGCATTTTCCCTCAATCTTCATTGGTTCCCATCGGGAGGTGACCAGACGCTGTCGTCGATTGTACTTCCGGCTGTCACAATCGGTACAGGTCTGATGGCAACACTGACCAGAACGACAAGATCGTCGATGTTGGATGTTCTGAAGCAGGAGTATTTAAGAACTGCCAGAGCAAAGGGAATCTCGGAAAAAACAGTCATTATGTCTCATGCGCTCCGAAATGCTCTGATCCCGATCATTACGATCATGGGAACACAGTTAGCGGGAGTACTTGGAGGAAGTGTCCTGACAGAAACTGTATTTGCATGGCCGGGAGTCGGTCGTCTGATCGTCGATTCCTTAAACATGAGAGATACTCCGTTGGTAACCGGAAGTATTATTATGACGACAATTCTTGTAAGTATTGTTTTACTTATCGTTGACCTTTTATATGCAGCGGTGGATCCACGGATCAAGGCACAGTATGCAACCGTAAAAAGGAGGAAAAAGAATGGCTAAAACGGTAAAAAACGCTCCGAGAAAAGCAAGAAGCCAGATGGCTGAGGTACTGCATCAGTTCCGGAAAAATAAAGGTGCGATGCTTGGCGGAATGCTCGTCCTTGTTATTATATTTATTGCTGTTTTTGCAGATTTCCTTCTTGATTACGACACACAGGTAATTGGTCAGAATCTTGCGGAACGTCTTCAGAGCCCCAATGCGACTCACTGGTTTGGAACAGATGAACTTGGCCGTGATATTTTCTGCAGAATCCTGTACGGAACAAGATTTTCATGTTCAGTAGGTCTGGTTGCCGTGACGATCGGTCTTGTTATCGGCGTAACGTTGGGAGCTATCGCAGGTTTCTTCGGAGGCTGGCTGGAAGAATTGATCATGCGCGGCACGGATATTCTCGGATCAGTTCCGAATATGCTTATGGCGATCGTTATCGTTTCCGTACTTGGACAGAGTATCTGGAACCTGATGCTTGCGGTTGGAATTACGAGTGTTCCCCAGTTTGTCCGGATTACAAGAGCGGCTGTCCTTACTGTCCGGAACCAGGAATACGTGGAAGCATCGAAGGCAATTGGACTTAACAACCGAAAGATCATATTTAAACATATTCTTCCGAACTGCCTGTCTCCGATTATTGTTCAGGCAACGCTCCGGGTAGCATCCGCGATCATTTCTGCATCGAGCCTCAGCTTCCTGGGTCTTGGTGTTCCGGCTCCGTCTCCGGAGTGGGGAGCTCTTTTATCAGGAGGAAGAAAATATATCCGTGACTATTCTTATATGACATTGTTCCCGGGACTTGCGATCATGATTACGGTACTTGCACTGAATCTGATGGGTGATGGCCTTCGCGATGCCCTTGATCCAAAATTAAAGAAATAGGAGGGCGAATATGGCAGAGAATGTTCTTGAACTCAAAAATCTTCGTGTAAAATATGAACTGGAGGAAGATACTGTTGAGGCTGTAAACGGTGTCAATATCCAGCTGAAACAGGGAGAAACGCTTGGCCTTGTTGGAGAGACGGGTGCAGGTAAAACAACTACAGCATTATCTCTTTTAAGATTGATCGATTCTCCTCCGGGAGTTATGGAATGCGATAAAATGGAGATCTGCGGGGAAGATGTTCTCGGGATGAATGAATCCGAGCTGGAGCATATCCGTGGAACACTCGTATCTATGATCTTCCAGGATCCGATGACTTCGCTGAACCCGGTATTTACCGTGGGACAGCAGATCGCAGAGAGTCTGCTCCGTCATGAAAAGGTGAATCATGAAGAAGCCTGGAAGAAAGCGGAAGATATGCTGGAGCTCGTTGGAATTCCGAGAGAACGTGCGATTGAATATCCGCATCAGTTTTCCGGCGGAATGAAGCAGCGAGTTATTATTGCAATCGCTCTTGCCTGCAGTCCGAAATTGCTGATTGCGGATGAACCGACAACCGCATTGGATGTAACGATTCAGGCACAGATCCTTCACCTGATGAGAGAACTGAAAGAGAAAAAGAATACATCAGTGATCATGATCACCCATGATCTGGGTATCGTAGCAGAGACGTGTGACAGGGTGGCTGTTATGTATGCCGGAAAGATCATCGAGGAAGGAACCCTGGATGAAGTGTTCAATCATACACTCCATCCATATACAGAAGGTTTATTCAACTCATTACCAAATATTAAAAACAGAACGGCAAGACTTCGACCGATCCATGGTCTGATGCCGGATCCGACGGATCTTCCGGAAGGATGCGCGTTTGCTCCGAGATGCAACTATGCAACAGAGGCATGTAAAAAGAGAAGACCGGATCTTGTAACATTCACAGGAACACATAAGGCTGCCTGCCTTGCATATGAAGACAAAGATTTCCATATCGAGAGGGGGAAAAAGAATGGCTGATACGATTCTTGAAGTCAAAAATTTGAAAAAGTATTTTAAAACAGCCAGGGGAACCCTGCATGCGGTCGATGACGTGAGTTTTACGATCGAGAGGGGAAAAACGCTTGGAATTGTAGGAGAATCCGGCTGTGGTAAATCGACAACCGGTCGTGCGATCCTGAGATTATTAGAGCCGACATCCGGACAGGTGCTCTTTGACGGAAAAGACATCACTTCTCTGAGTGCAGCTGAAATGAGAAAGATGAGAAGTGACATGCAGATCATCTTTCAGGATCCTTTTTCTTCATTGGATCCGAGAAAAACGGTCAGCCAGACGATCGCAGAGCCGATCATAGAGAACAGGATCCTGAAGGACAAAAAAGCAATTGAGGCACGCGTGAAGGAACTGATGGAAACGGTAGGTCTCGCGCAGCGTCTTGTTAATACATATCCGCATGAGCTTGACGGTGGAAGAAGACAGAGAATCGGAATTGCCAGAGCGCTGGCGATGAACCCGAAATTTATTGTCTGCGATGAGCCGGTATCCGCACTGGATGTGTCCATTCAGGCACAGATCCTGAACCTTCTTCAGGATCTGAAAGAACAGATGGGACTGACCTTTATTTTTATCACGCATGACCTCTCGGTTGTTAATCATTTTGCAGACGAGATTGCAGTTATGTATCTTGGTCAGCTGATCGAGAAGGCACCGACAGAGGAGCTTTTCGATCATCCGATCCATCCGTATACGCGGGCACTTCTCTCCGCGATTCCGATCCCGGAAGTTGGAATCAGCCGTCCGGAAAGAATTCTCTTAAAAGGAGAGATCAGTTCTCCGATCGATCCGCCGGATGAGTGCAGATTTGCAAAGAGATGTATTTACACCTGTGATCAGTGTCATCAGTCATGTCCGAAGCTTATGGAGGTCAGACCGGGTCATTTTGTTTCCTGTCATTTGTGGAAGGATTTTTTGAGTGAGTGAATATAGGAGGATAAAGCATGTATCAGGTATCAGAGAGGGTAAAAAAACAGTTTGAATATACAATGAGTATTCCATGTGTAAAGGAAGCCATGAAATTTATACAGGAAGACGAGAGGAATACGATTGAAGAGCAGAAAGAACTGGTTCTCATAGAGGCTCCGACGAGAGAGGAAGAAAAACGCGCTGCGGTTATGATGGAAAAATTTAAAGCCCTCGGCCTTGAAAATGTTCACATTGACCGCGGTGGAAATGTCGTTGGCCTTCGAAGAGGAAGCGGCAAAGGGCCGAAAGTATTGATCGAGGGTCATCTGGATACAGTCTTTCCATTTGGAACGGTACATGGTGTAGAGGAGAGGGACGGATTCCTCTACGCACCGGGAATCGGTGATGATACGAGAGCCCTGGCAATGCTGTTGGGACTTTTAAGAGCATTGAATCAGAATGAGATCAAGACATTCGGAGACATTGTATTTGTGGCAACTACCCGCGAGGAAGGTATGGGCGGTCTCGGCGGAATGAAGGATTTCCTGAATGATAATGATGATATTGATATTTCACTCACAATTGATAACAATGACATGAGCGCACTGATCTTTGAGGCGACAAGCGGAGAGACCTATGAGGTCAACTTTTATGGTATCGGCGGTCATGCGTTTGGATCGTTTGGCGAGATGGCACAGCCGATCCATGCAGCAGCCAGAGCAGTTGCGAAGATCGCTGATTTTACAGTTCCATCAGATCCGAAGACAAGCTTCTGTGTCTCCAATTTCCACGGTGGAACTGCGGCCGGAGTGCATGCGATCGCATCGCAGGCAACCATCAAATTTAATTTCAGGTCAAATTCACCGGAGGAGCTTGCAAAGCTTCGCACAAAAATCTTTGATGCGATCGAAGAAGCATGCCGGGAAGAAACAGAAAAATGGGGAAAAGATGAGATCACCTGGGATAAAAACCTGATCAGTCAGGTTCCGGGCGGAACCCAGGATTCCCATACACCACTGGTAGAATCCGCATGGCTTGGTTTGAAATCTCTGGATATTGAGCCGGTATTCCATAAAGGCGGCTGCACAAATGCGAACGTAGCGGTTTCGAAAGGAATTCCATCAATCTGTCTTGGACGCGCGTTTGCACCGGATGAGAATAGAAAGAATATAATGAATCACAGTGTTCATGAAAAGTTTCCGATCATCGACTCATATAAGGCAGTTCAGCAGGCATTTATGGTATTGATGATGGCAGCAGGAATCGACGGAGAGACAAATTCTGTTGTGGAGGGAAAATAGATTATGAAGACAATGACATTGATCGCTACGGGTGATGCGTTTATCACAAGAAGATTTCCGGAAGGCGGTTATGAAGGATTTGATCAGGTCAGAGATGTGATCAGCCAGTATGATGTGAAATTTTCGAATCTGGAGATGACATTCCATAATGAGGAAGGATATCCGGCGGCATTTTCCGGAGGAACCTGGGCAATGGCAGATCCAAGAACCCTTGATGATATGAGATCGTTTGGTTTTAATCTGTTTAATACGGCAAATAATCATTCCTGCGATTACAGTCATGGAGGAGTTCTCGCGACTATCCGGAATCTCGAAGAGAGAGACATGGTCTTTGCCGGAACAGGAAAAAATCTTTCCGAGGCATCAAAACCATGCTATCTGGAGACGAAAAACGGACGTGTCGCAATGATTGCAGTCTCTTCAAGCTTCCATGAGTCAGGAATGGCTGGTGGACAGAGCGCGGAATTGATCGGAAGACCGGGATTAAATCCTCTTCGTTATGAAACGATTTACCATGTCACGGAAGAGAATTATAAGAAAGCAGAAGAACTGGCGACGATTACAAAGATCAACGCAACAATGGAGCGGTCCGTAAAAAATGGATATCAGAATCCGCCGGCTTCCGGAACACTGCCCTTTGGCACATACAAATTTGTGCTGGATGAAAAAGACTGGATCGAGAGCGTTCCGTTCCCGGCTGATATGGAACGTGTCGAGAAGGAGATCATTGAGGCAAAAAAACAGGCAGATATCGTTCTTGTAAGCTTTCATGGTCATGAGACAGATGGGGAAGACACAACGGTTCCATCCATGTTCCTTGAGACATTTTCAAGAAGATGTGTGGATGCGGGAGCAGATGCGGTAATCGGACACGGACCGCATGAACTTCGTGGAATTGAGATCTATCACGGAGCTCCGATCTTCTACAGTCTGGGAAATTTCCTCTTTGAGACAGAAACTGTGGAAAAGCAGCCTTACGATGCATACATAAATAAAAAAATGCCCCTGGATACCAAGGTAGGTGCCTATATGGATGCCCGCAGTAAAAACGGCACGGCCGGATACGGAGTGCTTCCGGAGATCTGGTTATCTGTGATGGCAGGCTGGACCATGGAAGATGGACATTTGACAGAAATCAAACTGTATCCGATTTCTCTTGGAATGACGGAAAAAAGGCCGCAAAAAGGAGTTCCGGTGATGACCGGCGATGAGAACGTACTGGCATACCTGGCAGAGCTTTCAAAACCTTACGGAACTGAGATGGAAATTAAAGACGGCGTAGGAACGATCAGACTTTAAAGAAGATAGAAGGTGAGCGGATATGGAAGAGAGAAAAAGTAAAATCCTGAGCGAAATTGATCGGGACAGGGAAGAACTTGAAGAATTATCCAGAAAGATCCACGATGATCCGGAATTGGGATTCGAGGAATTTCATGCGCTTAGCTATATCAGTGATGTGTTGAAAAAGCACGGATACCGTGTGGAACAGGGATACGGAGGTCTGGAAACGTCGTTCCGGGCTGAAAAAGAAGGATCAAAACCGGGTCCGACCGTAGCTTTTCTGGCAGAGTATGATGCATTGAAAGGAGTTGGACACGGATGCGGTCATAATTTAATCGCAACGTGTTCGACGGGGGCTTTTCTGGGGCTCGCTTCCGTGATGGAAGATCTCCCGGGAAAAGTATGTATCATAGGAACACCTGCGGAAGAAGGCGGTGCCGGAAAGGTAAAGCTTCTGAAAAATGGGGCGTTTGATGATGTTGACTTTGCCCTGATGATGCATCCGTCATCCGGTGGTTCAAATCTTGTAGGACGCGGAGGCCGGGCGGCCTGTTCCGTAAAAGTACACTTTACCGGAAAAGGCGCACATTCTTCCGTACCGAAAAACGGAATCAATGCACTGAGCGCTGTCATTCATGTTTTCCAGCAGATCGATCTGATGCGGCCGACTTTTGACCCGCAGGATAATATCAATGGAATTATTTCGAATGGCGGAAGTGCGGCCAATGTGATTCCGGCATCAGCAGATTGTGAATTCTGTATCCGCGCGGATACCATGAAGAGAATCGAAGAGCTGATCGATGTAATAAAACTCTGTGTCAGAAACGCGGAACAATTGACCGGAGCAAAAGCGGATATCAGCTGGGGTGAGATATCAGCGGAGCGTTATCCGAACCGGCCGATGTGTCAGGCATTTAAAGATAACATGGAGACATTGGGAATTGAGATGAAGTGGCCGGATCCGAAGGCACAGTACGGATCATCAGATATCGGCAATGTTTCTATAAAAATTCCGGCGATCCATGATTATCTGTCGATCACCGACGATAAAACGGTTCAGGCTCATACGAAAGAGTATGCGGATGCTGCAAAAAGTGAAGAAGCTCAGGAAATCTGCCTGAAAGGTGCGAAGGGTCTTGCGATGACAGGATATGATATTTTGTCAAGCGATGAGTTCCAGGCGGAAATCCGCAGATTCCATGAACAGCAGATCCCGGATTTTTATAAAGAGAAGAAATCATAATTGTAACTGTTCAGTAGGTCTGCGCACTTGCTGCGCTGACCGTAAGAAAACATAGGCTGGAAGGCAAAAATCCCATCAGCGAAGCTGATCTGGAATGGATTTTTGCACGTAACTATGAAGGTACTGAATAGTTACTCATAATTAAGAAATGCAGTGATCTGTATAGGAAACTCAAAAAGAATATTTGAATAAATCGATCGGAATCGATATAATCAATATGAAGATAGCGCACCTGTGTGAGAAGTGAATCATCACCAGGTGCGCGCAGCGTAAAGGAGAGGAGTACCCATGAACAAAATCACAAATGCGTCAAGATTTCTTTTTGAGGAACTTGTATCCAGAATACAGGAACGTTCCAACGCAGTGGGAATTGCGGTTGCGATCGTTGACCGAAATGGAAATACACAGTATGAAAAGTTTTTTGGATACCGGGATCAGGAGAGAAAACTGCCGATTGATGAGGATACGATCTTCGGATTAGCGTCCGTCACGAAATCCTTTGTGGCTTTATCGATCATGCAGTTAGTCGAAGCCGGAAAAGTAGATCTGGATGATCCGGTGAGCAAATATATTCCGGAATTTACAAACCGTAATCAGAAACCGATAAAGGTATGGCACTTTTTATGCCACACAGCGGGCTTTTATCCGATGCACCGCACAATCATCAATGAGATCGCACAGAAGGCAGGACTGGATGAGAATGAGACAGGGGATTTTGCGTTCTGTGAGAAAATCGCATTGGAAGCAACAAAGGCAGTTGCTGAGCTGCTGGATGCCCAGACAAAGGAAAACGGCGGTCTGATCGGAGATCCGGGAAACTACATGAGCTATTGCAATGATGGCTTTGGACTTTTGTCGGAGATCGTGCGTCGTGTCGGCGGGGAGAACAGCTTTGCGGAATATGTGAAAAAACATGTTCTTGAGCCTCTTCATATGGAGCGGAGCAGCGGAGAGTATGTAAGACCGGCAGCAGATGCGAACGCGGCAATTCTCTACAAAATGAAAAAAGGTGTCATGACCTCCGGAAGAGATTACCATGACAATGCATTTTCTCTTGGCGGAGCCGGTTCCCTGAAATCTACGCTTGCAGACATGAAAAAATACATCTGCATGTATCTGAATTACGGAAAGGGAATCGATGGAACACGGATCCTCTCCCAGGAGGGTGTCCGGACGATGTGCCGCCCAAGAATCGATTATCGCCCGGAGAGTCATTATTGCTTTGGCCTTTCGCAGAAGAAGCTGGATGACCTGACGGTTATGGAGCATGGCGGAAGCCTGACGGGAGTTTCATCGAATTTATCCTGGTCGTATGATGCCGGAGTGGGCGTTATGGTACTGTGCAACACGTCGGGCGTGCCGGTTAGCACGATCGCGGATGCAGCAATGCGGATGTATCATGGAAGAAATCCGATCGAGGACCGATTTGTTTATCAGGAGACGGAGTGGGACGCGGAAAAGAGAAAGGCGATGTGCGGCACCTTCCGTTCAGATGAAGATAACAATATCACGATCTTTGAAAAAGATGGAAATCTGGCAGTCAAAGAGGGAGAGACGCTTCTTCGATTTGTGCCGGTGCAGGAATTTTTAGGGATTGTGCGCAACCCGGATAAGGATGGTTACGTGAGATTTTTTGAAAATGAGAATGGTGAGATCTTTGCAATCGGATACGGTGGAAGAATGCTGCCGAGAGTGAAAGACTGATTGGAGCAACGTTTAAGTATGAAAAAATGCCGGGTGATCGGGAAGACCGCTCATCCGGCATTTCGTGATTCTGATAGGAATATGTCAGCTTCGCTGACCGGACTCATGCACAAAGTCCCACGGACGTTTCGACTTGAATTTAACCGCCATGCGGAATCTATGCAGTGCGTTTTATATGACGATCAATTAGTGGATAAAGCCTTCTGCCCACTTTTTAAAGTTTGCGAAGTCCTCTTCGTTCGGATGGGAGAGGCCTTCATTGTACGTGTCGCGAAGAAGCTTTGCCTTTGCGTCCTCCGGGTCCTTTTCGAGCATTGCGGCAAATTTATCTGCGACTGCCGGCTGCATTTTCCCCTGGCAGACGAAGCCTGTCAGAACGGTGTTATTTACGGGAATATTTGCCTCGGCCTGCTTTAAGATCGAGTGGATGTAATCAGGAGCGGCATATCCGGCTGTGCCGAAAAGAGCGATCTTTGTATTCTGAAGGTTTTTTAAAAAGACCCGTGTCCTGTCATCACAGCTTCCTTTATCGGTCCAGAAGCCGGCGAAGATAAGGTCCGCGCCAAGCTCCGGGGAGTAATGGGACGTATCACCGAAATAGACACAGTGCTCATGCGGAAGGATATCATGGAGACGATCTGCGAGTGCTGCAGTATTTCCGGTCTTACTGGAATAAACGATTGCATATTTCATTGGCATTTCCTCCATTTACTGTAATGATGCGGCAATTGCGTCTGCAAGTGCGTCAAGCTCGGCTTCCTGATCATTTTTCAGGGCTGATTTAATGGTTACATCTGCCTCAAGCACATGGATATTTTTCATTGTACCGAGGATTTCACCCATCTGTTTTGAGGTGGTTGCTGCCCAGGTTCCGTTCTGGATCAGGGCCGCGGTACGGTTTGTAAGACCGTGGGCTGCAAGCTGGTGGAGAAGTGTGTCCATATTGCAGAAGATACCGCCATTGTAGGTGATAGATGCAAAGACCATCGCGGAGGTACGGAACGCGTCTGCAATGATGTAGGACGGATGGGTCTTGGAAACGTCAAAGACGGAAATATGGCGGATGCCGCGGTCAGCAAGCTTTCCTGCAAGGATATCGGCAGCCTTTTCCGTATGACCGTAAACAGATCCGTAGGCGATCGTTACAGAATTCTCCTCCGGCGTATAGGAGCTCCATTTGAGGTATTTATCGATGAGCCATGGGAGATCCTCTCTCCAAATCACACTGTGGAGCGGGCAGATCATCCGGATCTCGAGTCCGGCAGCCTTCTTTAAGAGACCCTGTACGGACATGCCGAATTTTCCAACGATATTTGTATAGTAGCGTCTCGCCTCAGAGAGCCAGGCACCCTTATAGTCGATCTCATCAGCAAAGATATTTCCGTCGACGGCGCCGAAGGAACCGAAGGCATCGGCGGAGAACAGGATCTTTTCTGTCTTTTCATAGGTAACCATAACTTCCGGCCAGTGCACCATCGGGGCCATCACGAAGGTAAGTTCATGGGAGCCGAGAGAGAGGGTATCGCCCTCTTTTACCGGAATCGCGCGGCTGTCCACATCAAAATCAAAGAACTGTTTCATCATTCCCACAGCCTTTGCGGTGCATACGATCTTTGCCTCCGGGTAAACGGCGATCACATCGGCGATGGATGCGCAGTGATCCGGCTCCATGTGGTTTACGATCAGATAGTCCAGAGGGCGGCCGTTTAAGGCGGCAGTCACATTTTCGAGAAAATCATGGGTGAAGGACGCGTCCACGGTATCGAAGAGCGCTGTCTTCTTGTCCAGAAGAACGTAAGAGTTATAGGACATTCCTGTAGGAACCGGATAAACATTTTCAAAGAGAGCAATGCGGCGGTCATTGACGCCGACCCAGAAGAGGGAATCTGTAAGTTTTCTTATGTTATTCATGTTAGAAACCTCCTGATAATAATATTGCTGTGGCGTTTTCCGAATCTGCCAGAACGAGAACGGTGAAATACCGGAAAGGTACTGGCTTCTGAAAGAGTCACAAAAGGTCGAAAAATAAAATCATCTGAACCTATATATCCATATTGTTGGCAAATTCCGACGGTATAAAAATAAATTCAGACAAGACAGAAATATTGGCGCAGATATACTATCATTTTAAATGGAAAGCCTTTGGAAAGCAAGTAAAACCATCCTGTAAAATCTTAAAAAATTATTAAATACCAGTTGACAAGTGGAATATGAAGTCATATAATTCACTTGAAATTGATATTCGTTATCAATACGACTGTTCCCATAAATGGTTTGGTGAGAGGTGATGGAAATGCTTACAGATGTAATTGTTTTGTTGCTGGTTGCCATGGCCGTGATCGGTGTGATAAAGAGTATCCGGAAACAGAAGAAGAGCGGTTCCTGCGGGGGCTGCTGCGGTTCCTGTTCCGGTTGCAGCGGATGCGGCAGTGTCCATTACGATACAGCTCCGAAAGCTCACAAGGCCTGAGCGGATGGGAGTGTAAAGAGGAGGAAACATGATGCCAATGACATTTTTACGTGCCGGTGAGACCGGCATGATCCAGCGTGTCGGCGGAGCAGAGGATACAAAGAGATTCCTCGCGAATCTTGGCTTCGTGGACGGAGCGGCAGTGACAGTGATCTCTGAACTCAACGGAAACCTGATCGTAAACATCAAGGATTCCAGAGTCGCGATCAACAAGGAGATGGCAAAGCACGTTATGGTGCAGTAGCCGGAAAAAAGACGGTAACTGTTCAGCAGTTTGCATTATCCCGCAGGGAAGTGCAGACTGGGAAGAATCGGGCAGTTATGAATGATGAAAGTTCAAGTGGGAGATTTCCCACTTTGCTTTTTCCCCGAAGGTTAGTATGTACTAATTAGCACCAACTAATCGAAAACTTTTTGGAAAAATTCCACAAAAGGCAGGGGGAATGGATCCGGACCGCAGGAGCGGTTCACAAGGATAGAAAGGAGAAGACATGACATTACGTGAAGTTCCGGTACATACAACGGTTAAAGTTGTAAAGATCAACGGAGAGGGCGCATTCCGCCGCAGAATCATGGACATGGGCATTACCAAAAACAGCGAGATCTACGTTCGTAAAGTAGCGCCGCTCGGTGATCCGGTCGAGATCACGGTCCGTGGATATGAACTGTCTTTGAGAAGAGACGATGCGGAAAGTGTCGAAGTCGTTACTGTTTAATGGCGGGATAAATGTTTTACCTGATGTGTATGCAAAACATTGGCAAAACACGGTTGCTGTCCCCGCGGAGTGTGGACAGTGACAACACAAGTGCAGGAAAATAGGAGGATGAAAAATGGCTATTAAAATCGCATTAGCCGGCAACCCGAACTGTGGTAAGACGACCATGTTCAACGCCCTCACAGGCGCGAACCAGTACGTCGGAAACTGGCCGGGTGTAACTGTAGAGAAAAAAGAAGGTAAATTAAAATCTGCCAAAAGCGGTGAAGAGATCATCATCACAGACCTTCCGGGTGTTTACTCCCTTTCTCCGTACACACTGGAGGAAGTTGTAAGCCGTGATTATCTCGTTCACGAGAAACCGCAGGCGATCATCAATCTGGTAGACGCAACAAATATTGAGAGAAACTTATATCTGACGACCCAGATCCTCGAGATCGGTATTCCGGTCGTGATCGCGTTAAACATGGCTGACCTGCTTGCAAAGAGCGGGGATAAGATCGATGTGAAGAAGCTTTCCGAGATCTTCGGCTGTGAAGTTGTTGAGACTTCCGCGTTAAAGGGAACAGGCCTTAAGGAAGTTGTCGAGAAGGCGATCGAGGCAGCGAAGAAGAACGAATGGAAGAATCCGGCCGGCATCTTCTCCGGAAGCGTTGAGAACGCGATCGAGAAGGTTGAGGAGGCTGTCGGTGACGCTGTGGACGCAGACCAGAAGAGATGGTTCGCGATCAAGCTTCTTGAGAAGGACAGCAAGGTCATCGAGCAGTTACATCTTCCGGCATCCGCTATGGCAGCGGTCAACACAGAGGTTACCCGTCTTGAGAAAGAGACCGACGACGATACAGAGAGCATCATCACAGACGAGCGTTACACATACATCGGAAGCGTGATCGACAAGGCCGTTAAGAAATCCGGCAAGAAGCTCTCCACCTCCGATAAGATCGATAAGATCGTTACAAACCGTATCTTAGGTATCCCGATCTTCGCGGCAGTGATGTGGTTCGTTTACTACATCTGTGTAAGCACACTTGGTACCATGGGTACAGACTGGGCCAATGATACATTCGGCGGCGGCATTCAGGAATGGGCAGGCGCAGCTCTCGCGGCAGCAGGCGCAAGCGACTTTATCCAGAGCCTTGTTGTAGACGGTATCCTCGGCGGACTCTTCGCTGTATTCGGATTCCTTCCGCAGATGGCACTCTTATTCTTAATGCTTTCCATCCTTGAGGACTGCGGATACATGGTACGTATCGCATTCGTCATGGACCGTGTGTTCCGTCATTTCGGACTTTCCGGTAAGAGCTTCATTCCGCTCCTTATCGCATCCGGCTGCGGTATCCCGGGTATCATGGCTTCCAAGACCATCGAAAATGATAACGACAGACGTCTGACCATTATGACAGCCACATTTATTCCGTGTGGCGCGAAGCTTCCGGTCATCGCTCTGTTAGGCGGCATCATGGTCGGCTGGACCTCCGGAGATTACTCCGATGCCGGAAATACAGCATTCTTAATGTACGCGTTAGGTATCGTCTGCGTCCTTGTAGCAGCGATCATGTTAAAGAAGACAAAACCGTTCTCCGGCGAGGCAGCTCCGTTCGTTATGGAGTTACCGGCATACCACATCCCGTCAGCTAAGACCGTTCTTATGCACACCTGGGAGCGTCTGTGGGGCTTCATTAAGAAAGCCGGAACGATCCTGTTCCTTGCCTGCGTAATCATGTGGATCCTTTCCACCTTCGGATTCGAGAATGGCGCGTTCGGTATGGTAGAAGACACAGAGAACTGCTTGATGGCGATCCTCGGAAGCGCTCTTGCATGGATCTTCACTCCTCTCGGATGGGGCAAATGGCAGTGCGTTGCAGCGGCGATCTCCGGATTCTCCGCAAAAGAGGGTATCGTTTCCACAATGGGTGTCCTTGCAAATGTCAGTGAGGATCTCTCCGAGGAGACAGATGTTGTCGCAGCCGCGATCAGAGACTGGTTCCCGACAATGGCAGCAGCCTTCTCCTTCCTTGTATTCAACCTGTTAAACTCCCCGTGTCTGGCGGCTATTTCCACAATGGCCCAGCAGATGCAGTCCAGAAAGTGGTTCTGGTTCGCGATCATCTTCCAGAACGTATTCGCTTACTGTGTAGCACTGATGTTCTACCAGTTCGGTCTTCTTATGGAAGGCGGTTCCTTCGGAATCGGCACAGCAGCAGCCGTTGTTGTTCTTCTCGGATTCCTCTATATGCTGTTCCGTCCGGATCCATATAAGAACCAGAAGAAGGCATCCCGCCG